>DNPQ01000466.1:597-2753 GCA_003501335.1 Bacillota bacterium | reverse complement strand
AATATCGACAGTAGTTTGCCGGGAATCATGAATAACACGGCTTACTATTTTGTTGATTCCAAAAAGGATTTGGAGGATAAGCTTTTTTACAATTTCACGTCTAATTTGGATATGTCTCCGGATACAACTTTGAAATCCAGGATCACGGATGCGATTGTAAATAATACTTCTTTTTCAGCCGATAAAATAACACTTATTGGATATTGGAAGCAAGATGATAGAAAATTCTTTTCCAATGAATTGCCTATAATGACCGATGAAGGATTGTCCATTTTAAAAAATAATCCTAAACTCTTTTTTAAAACTTTCGGTGATAAGTATGTAAGCGCTGTGACTTTTGGAAAGATGTTCTTCGTGATTTATCAAGCCGATATTTCCGACTTTTCGTCTTATTCGACCCGGGCTAAGAATGCTATTAAACGGGCTATGGAGCTTAACTTGAAGAAAATATTCGGTGTCAGACTATCGGCGCAGGAATCGGCTTTTGCCGGTGAACGTTTGGCGGATGTCAATATCCGAAGTAGTGTATATGGAACCAATGTCAGCAATAGTTCAGGTCCTTATACAAATGATGATTTTAATGATTTATTAAAGAGCATCAATAACCGCCCCAGTGAAATAATTAGTTGGGATTTAAAAAGTTACTCCAATATTGATAACAAACCGGAAGATTCTTTTTATAAGGCAACAGATTATTTGACTATGGCGGATGAATGGAACAAACATTCAGCATTTTTGAATTACATTTTGGCTAATTCCAAGGTGAGCTTTGATTTATTAGCGGATTGCCGTTCGGCTGAAGATAAAGTCAAAGAACAGCTAGAAATGGTGCGCTCGATGGATTCGGATGCCAGAGTTCCCAGTACCAGAGAAAATGTTAATTTTGGGGATCTGTATAAGCGCTACATTCAAGAGATGAAAATCAGTCCTAAAACATACATGATACCGCCTTCCGAAAAATCTATGGAATTGGACTTAAGCAGTATCAATGATGTGGATTCAATAAAAATAGAGTGTGAAATCAAAAATAAAAAGAACTTTTTCGGATATTATTACAGCAATAAACCAATCCAAGTGATTCTTTATATTGTTGATGAAGACGGTAATTTGTCGGAAGTGAGTACCACTCCGGTGTACCAGATGCAGGCGGCTACTTTATATGAGGGAATCAAAATGTGTGATAAGTTCAAACTAGGCGTTTGGGATCCCAAGAGCAGACAGGGAGAGAAGCCTGATCCATTTGCCACTCCAACCCCAACTCCTCCACCTGTAGCGCCGAGACCTGGAGGGGGAAGAACGGGAGTCTTTTTTAGCGGCTCAAGAATCCCGGAGTTAAAAATCACTTGTTCCTATACTGAAAAGGTGAATGATCTCATCTGGATGTACTTGCACGATAAAGGCAAATCTGTGAAATAAAATTTTGGCTCATTCCAAAACTATAAAAGTACATTTTGAGCTGTCCCCAAAATTCAAACTGGATAATGGGGGACAGCCTTTTCATTTTCACAGAATCAATATTTGAGGTGTAAAATATCCTCAATTACATACTTCATCAGCGGTATGGGACTTGGTAGTTGGACTCCGGATACATATAATAGACTTGGACTAAGCGCAATGATGGAAAGTGATGAAAAGACGATTAGCTCCCGCCAGTATTTTTTTTTAATAAGTGTTGGAATTTGGAAAATAGCAACCGTGATAAAAATAGGTATCAGTATAAAGGCCATGTTTACCGAGATCCTTTCTTCGGCAAATTGCGGATTTTAGCAATTAATAGACTTAAGCATGGGAATAAATGGGATAGTAAACATGATCCCTACATTTTGTGAGAACTGAAAGTGTTCAGCAACCGATGAATAAATCACAGAGGATAAGACAATAAGAATACAGTTGGTAGGAAATATTACCGGAGAATAAATTCTTAATTGAATCAATTGAGACAAGAGAAGGATCAAACCATAAAACAGGATACTGCATTTTAAAAACAACCCGAAAGTATTTCCGATAGCAAATAAGATATCCATTCTGGACAAAAATCCAATGTTGATGCGTCGCTCGGCTTGAAAGGAAGGGGAAATAAGCAATAATTCGGTATTACCAAGCACGGCCGTGTTTCGGGCGGTTACCATTAATAGTAATAATGCTCCGGAGAATAG
>DNPQ01000466.1:0-270 GCA_003501335.1 Bacillota bacterium | reverse complement strand
AAAATCACTAATTCTCCGAAAGGGATTTCGGTAATAATCTGCGTCCCGTGAAGAAAATCTTTGAAGGGTAGATCCAGAAACGGGAACAAATTAGAAAATTTCATTTCCGGCAACAACATAAAAGTTGAAACGATTAAGAGCGCGGTAACAACGAATACAATGATCTGACTGATTCTGGCCAGAACTTCTAACCCATGAAAGACGGCATAAGCATAGGTAAATGTAAAAATAACCAAAAAGATTTCCAGTGGAGTGTCTCTCATAAAAAAA
>DNPQ01000523.1:3186-4199 GCA_003501335.1 Bacillota bacterium | reverse complement strand
TTTCGTATTTTTCCATGCCAAATGCCTTAACTACTTTAATGCCGCTTAAGGTTTCTTCCAAAACATCTGTGATATCGGCTGATTTATTCATAATTTGAACATTAACCACTTTTAACTTTTTCGTTAGACTGCTCACCGGAATGGCCATAAACGGAATAACCAAACCAAACATCAATGTTAGTTTCCAATTAATATAAAAACCCCAAGCTAGGCCAATCACAACCATTAATGGCTGCAAAGCAATATTAATAATTCCTGAAGTAAAGAGATAGTTAATTGAATCAATATCATTTAAAATTCGGGAAATGATTTGCCCGGTTTGTCCGGTTTTATTCCGCTCAAAATAACTAATGGACAAATTTTGCAGGTTTTCATAAATCTCATTCCGCAATCTCCGAATCGTCTTTTGCCCAACTGAACCTATTAAATAATTTTGAGTATAAGTAAAAATTCCTCGTAAAAAATAAAATACAATGACAAAAAAAGGCAATATAAAAATGGTATAATACTGTGGAAATAGTCGAAAACCCTTTTGAATTGTTCTTACTTCTCCTGAAATATAAACATGAATTCCACTAAAATGTTTCTTTAAATCATTTTGAAGAATTGATAACATCCGGAGCGGATCTTTGGCAATATTTTGCGGCGCCTGAACTCCTACCACAATGGAATTGTTACCGGGACTCCCGGCAGATTTCGTCGTAAAACCATGCTCGTTAATATCTTTCTTCATTAAATCGACTTGATTCGCAGACCATGGAGTCGTTTTCACCAAGTCCAAATTATAGTCTTTGGTTTGATTGATGGAGACATTGATAGTGACCGCCATTCCTTTGGTATGATAAAAAATGGCATCGGTCATGCGCCCCATTAACCACGCATCCGAAAGGCTAAATAAAGATACTAAAATTGAAACCACAAAAATTGCTAAGATTCGTTTTTTATGCGGCACAAAATAATGTAAAACTCGTTTTAGCATTTATATTTCCCCTTATTCAAATTAACCATTTCAT
>DNPQ01000523.1:0-2877 GCA_003501335.1 Bacillota bacterium | reverse complement strand
AAATTCAATTCCCCTAGGAGCCTAAAATATCAATTTATTGTATCATACCCTTTTCCTTTTGTTAATAAATAAAAGGTTATTTTTCAGGAACGTTTCAGAAAAATACCGTATAATTTAAATTGCATTCCAATTAAGTTCTAAATCGATTTGAGTAAATTTAATATTGGTTTAATGTAAACACTATTTTAGATTAGTAAATCAATAATATAATTTTAAATAAATATACGCTGCATAAGAGGCCAACAATATGAGTGTATTCAAAAAAAACCGCCTTGTTTTATTACAATTATTGGCAATTTGTGGAACTCTATTGTTGTTCCAATATTTGGCACATCTATTTCCAAATACGATTTTGGGCCTCATCATGAATTTAGTCTTAATTATAATTTGGACCTTTCTAGCAGCCATGATTCTTACTTTTTTGGGATTGCAGATCATTCACAATTTTCGTTTTGAACGTTCCTTTATCCCATCGAAACTCAAAATTAAACCTTTACCTGAACTTAAAAATTACCACATAGCAAATCCGCTGGAACAAGAGGGCACTTTTTTCAAGGCTCAATTGCATACTCACTCTAGTCTTTCCTATGATAGTAAAACCCCGCCGCTTCAAGTTATTGAGTCTTACAAAAAAGATGGTTACCATATTTTAGCGATCACCGATCATGATCTACTCTCAGACTTTTCAAAATACAGTACCCTCAATTTCCTGATTCTACCAGGTATTGAAAAAACCGTACCCGCCTTATTCTGGCCGATTCCGCTCGGCAAACATTTAGTATTGATTAATCTCAAAGAAAAACGCATCCATTCCAAAAAAGTTCAAGAGCTTGTAGATCAAGCCTTTAATCATCAGAGTATAGCGATGCCCGCCCATCTTGGATGGAGGGGCGGCGCCGGTACAGGCCGCTGGTATCCCCTTGAATTAAACCGGCTCAAAAATCTGCAGTTTGTTGAAATCGATAACCCCCACTCCAAAGATCCATCGGATTTGACAATCTGGCATAAATTAATTATCAACAATGGGCCGGAGCATCCCGTTTGGGGTGTGGCCGTAGATGACTCCCACGCCGGAAGTTCAAAAAGTGGTTGGGTAATGATTAAAACTTCCCAATTAGATGTATCCAGCATCATCAATAGCTTAAAAAAAGGCGCTTTTTTTGCAACCAACGGCCCAACAAATTTGGAAATTACGATTGAGGGCACTTTGATTCATGTATATTCGCCAGGCGCTGCCTGGATCCGGTTCATAAATGCCCAAAACCAAGTGGTAATGGCCGTCCGCGCCGAAGAGGCGGTTTATCCCAGTTCCGGTGATGAGGGTTTTATCAGGGTAGAAGTTAGCGATCAAAATCAACACACTGCATGGTCGCAACCCATGTGGCTGATTGCCAACGCTCCAAGAAAATCAACCAAAAAATCCTTCCGTAATTTACTGCGCCGAAAATGTTTCCTGCGATCCTCACGTCATCATTTAAGACCCAAGAATCCTTTGAAAGCATTCCATTTCTGACTATGCTCCCATAAATAAAGAAATTGGTCAAAAATTCTACCGATGGCTGGATATCGTCAATTACCAAAAGATATTACAATTCCCTTTTATTATACCCCTTGTCATCATAAGGCTGAAGTTTTTCAAGCCACAATATTTCCAGGGTCTCGAGATCCTCTTTATAATCATAGAGAGGATCTTCGTTCGGTTTAAGCCGATCTACGATCTCAAATATAAAATTCTCTTCGCCATATTGTTGCCAATCCTTTAACAACTCTTTATTAAGGTGAATATCACCATAACTTAACCCAAATAAAAAGCGATTGTAAGCCTTATCCAGATTGAGGCTTGAGCCAACTAAAATTTTACCGTTGATTTTATTTTTAACCTGAAAAATCCCGATATTTCGCGGCCGGTTTTTATATTCCAGTTTTAACTCGCTACGTCGATCCATATTCAAAACTCCTTTCCATTAAAATAACATAACTTATCCTACTAAAATTTTGTTACAGAATTAAAAATCAAGGATATCTTGTCCGAGAAGCACCTTGCTAGCTTTGACTTAACTTGGAATAGGCTGCCTTTCTTTGCGCTATTAATTGCTTCTCTTCGAAAAGGAATTGATCCATCTTGAATTGCGCTATTGCCGAATCGAACTCAATTCCAGCTGGCTCCTTATTTGAAAGCCAATACCCAGACCCGTCCTTATTCCGGCTCAGAAAGCCTTCATCCACTAAATTCCGGCGTAACAACATAAAATCCCAACCAGAAAAGGAACTCATGATCAGCCAGGATTTGATAAATTCGTTAACCTGAACTTCACTATACACTTTTTCAGGGTCAAACCCATTAGCAATACTTTTTAGTATAATTTGTTTATCCTGACGTTTTTCGGGGAAATCCGTTATACCGCTCCGCAGGCATAAATCAGCCATGCGCTTTTTGAAATATTCATAACTAATATATTTTAAACTCATTAGAGTCGCCTCTTCTCAAAAAGCAAAATATTTTAACGTCGGTTTCAAGCCGACATGAACCTCTGGAGTCTAGCCATAACCACCTAACCTGTCTTTTTCCACCGGTCCATTTCAGTCATTTTTAACCCAGTAACAACTACCGTCCGGATAGCGATCCAAAAAGCCATATTCAATAAGGTATCTTCGTAAAGTCACATAATCCTCAAAAGCCGCTTTAAGTATATCGTTCACTTCATTTTCACTATATTTTCGAAGCGGATCAAACCTCCCAATCAATTGCCGCAAAATAATCAGCTTTTTCTTTTCTTTTTTGGGAAAACGCAGCAAAGGCCCTTGGACGCCCTCTGGGAAATGGGCCTGCAAAACTTGGGCATTCTCCTTTTCCGTAATAGCATATCTTTCATCCAC
>DNPQ01000291.1 GCA_003501335.1 Bacillota bacterium | reverse complement strand
CGTTTTACGGGTGGTCATGATTATTCTTGCTTCAACAAGCTTCGGAGGCCCAAAACAAAAAGTCTCCTGTAAAACTTGGCTTTTGGGAGGTATAAAACCTTTGTTCAAATATGGTATAATATTTAAAATATTGAAATATTTAGGAGGAAAATAAAGGAAAATGCCGAATTAAACAGCAATTTGATTTTAGGAGGTTGTGATGTTTAGTTTAACGGTTAGGCAACGGATGGGTGCGGTCGTGTTGCTGATATTTCTGGCTACTGGCGGTTTGTTGTTTTATCTTAGCGGAAATAGGGGGATTACCCAAAAATATGAGGACGATGCCACGGTGAATTCAATTTATGTTGATGTCTGCGGGGCAGTGGCAAAACCCGGTTTGCTTCACACAAAACCAGGCATCCGAAAGTTTCAGGTCTTAAAAGAAGCAGGGGGAGCACTCCCTGAGGCCGATCTGGGACAGATTAACTTGGCAGAATTTGTAGAAGATGGTGAACGGATTTATGTTCCTAAAAAAGGTGAAGTGATTGAGAGTCCGGTCAAACGGCGTAACAAGACCCGAACGAAGACTGCCGAACAAAAAGTTGCTCATAAAGATATGGGTAATACCAAGGCTTCGCTAAAATCTCCGCAAATCCAATGGCCCCTTGACCTTAATAGTATCAATCAGACTCAGCTGGAAATTGTTCCGGGAATCGGACCTTTTCTGGCTTCCAAAATTATCGAGTATCGTACCCAAAATGGTAATTTTAAAAATTATGAGGACCTAAGCGGTGTTAATGGGATAGGGGTAAAAAAATTAGCCAAATTGCGTCCCTATTTATGTGTGAAATGAGAAGCATCAGTAATATACTTGTTTTGTTGGTTGCCATTTCGGGGATTTTAATTGGATCTTGGGTTGGTGTAAACTCTCTTTGGTGGCTACTCATTTTTTTAGCCTTGGTTACCGGAGTTCTTTTATTTGCCGTCCTGAACCGGAGGAGAAGCGGATGGTTGATGTTAATGGCCATTTTTTGCTTAAGTGGTTTCTGGTACAGTAAGACCCATGAACAATACCGTTTTTTACTTCATATAAATCAAACTTACCCTGATCAATGGGTGACAGTGACAGGAGTTCAGATTCAACGTACCGAAGCGACCCTTCATGGGGTTAAGTTTTTACTGCAGACCGGCTCCGCTGTAAAAAGAGGTCCCTGTGGCAAGTTCATGGTTTACTATCGTGGTAAACTGTCAAGCGACACCTTTGGCCGGAAACTACAAATTCATTGCAAGTTCAAAGAAAATCTCCCGGGTAACCCAAGATTCCCCGATTATCTCGAACAACAGGGTATCACCGGTAATTTATTTGCCGGGGAGGGGCAGGTTTTGATAAAGGGAAACGGCCTACCTCCTCCTTATCTTTGGGCGGAACAGATCCGGAACATGATGATGCAGAGCGGAAAGAAAGTTTTACAACCGGTGAATGCCCGTTTATTGCATGGGATGATCTTTAATGACAGTTTAAGTTCAGAGGTCAGCGACAGGAAATTAATCAATGAATTACGCCGCACCGGTACGATTCATTTGATATCCGTTTCCGGATTGCATGTGGGATTCTTAGTCATTGGATTGACTTGGCTTTTGGGCTTTTTACGGATCTCCAAAAAGTTACAAATCATTCCTTTGATTTTCGGGGTCTGTTTTTACATTATGATGACGGGGATGGGCCCGCCGGTGCTGCGGGCTGGAATCATGATGATGGTTTACGGCATCGGAAATCTTATCGGGGCGGATACTAAAGATCAAGTGGGTAGGCTGGCGCTGGCGGCTGTTTTGTTGCTATTTTGGAATCCCTACTATCTATTTCAGGTCAGCTTCCAACTCTCTTTCATAGCCACTTTGGGAGTAGTCTGGCTTTATCCCGTGCTCAAGGAATATTTTTCTATTCGTCAGGGGTTTATGAAACCGGTCTGGGATGCCGTTTTGGTTTCGCTTGGTGCGCAAATTATGGTAACTCCGGTTATTATTCATTATTTCCAGCAAATTTCCTGGATAAGTCCATTGGCTAATTTACTTTTTTTTCTACCGTCAGAATTGATTATCATGGGCGGACTGGCCGGGGAGAGTTTGGCCTTGATTTTACCGATGGTAGCTCGGTGGATTTTGATTGCAGTGGATGGGAACTTAACTGCGATTCGGTGGATCGCACATGTTCTAGCCAGTCCCGGCTGGGCCGCTTCTTGGTCGCCTGATTGGCCTTGGCCTTGGATCATCGCTTATTATATAGCTTTGATATTGATCTTGGATCTTTTGCAGCCTAATTTTTTAACCAAAAAGCGTATGCTAAATACTGTTTGGATCACCTTAGGAGTCTTAGGATTACTCAATTTTGTTATTTGGGCTGCTTTCTTTCAGGTTCGCCAAGGCCGCTATTTGGAATTGACCGCCATCGATGTGGGACAAGGAGATTCTTTATTTATCCGTTCCCCGGATGGTATCAATTTACTGATTGATGGCGGTGATGAAGGAAAAGGAATTGCCAAGGTGATTCCATTTTTACGTTCGAACGGGATCGAACGACTTAATTTGGTGATTGCTACACATGGAGATCGGGATCATATCGGTGGTTTGGCTGAGGTCTTGGAAGAGGTTCCCGCAGAAAAATTGTTTCTACCGGTCAATTCGAATAGGCCGGCAGTTCAGAAATTTTTAAGACGTATCCGACCGGGCCATATTCTGTGCGAAAAAGTTTTTTCCGGTGAAAAATTCAGACTAGGGACGGAAGTATATGGGGAGATTTTGGATGCGCCGGGAATGGATGACGAAAATGATTGTTCTCTGGTGACTTTACTGAAATACGGCAAAAACAAATTACTTTTAACAGGAGATCTAAGCAATCAAGGCGAAGCTATATTTTCCCGGAAATATCCGGCACTGTTACGGGCCTCCGTATTGAAAGTAGGCCACCATGGCAGTGGCTATGCCAGTACACTTGCATTTATTTCCCAAGCCAAGCCCAAGGTAGGGATTATTTCAGTAGGCGCCGGCAACCATTTTGGACATCCGTCCCCTGCCACGATCAACCGGTTGCATTCTTTGGGAATTCATATTTACCGGACTGATCGTCAAGGTCAGATTACGGTTAAATTATATGGAAAAGCTTTTACCGTCACGACTTACAAAAATTAATGAAGGTGATCTTATTGACACGGGTGGATTTCTTGAAGCAGCTTTCAGAAGGCCGTTTGTTGCAGGTTTATTTGTTTTTAGGAGAAGAACGCCTATTTCATGAGGAATTATTAAAGTCGGCGGTCAATAAAATATTGCCTCCTGAGGATCAGCCATTCAATTTTATGCGGATCGATGCCGGTGAGATTGGGTTAAGTGAATTTATCCAGAACTTGGAGACGCCGCCTTTTTGGGGAGGCGCTCGCTTGATTTATCTTGATAATCTGGAAAGCGGGGTTTCGGGTATTGAAGAGACCGTCTTGAAAGGCATTGGTAATATTGCTGATGGGGTTTATGTGATTATATCAGCCTTAAAACTCGATGGCCGCAAAAAGATCCACCAAGAGCTTCAAAAGCGGCTCAATGTTGTGGATTGTAGCAAGCTTGGTAAAGCCGATTTGCCGGTTTGGATCAAACAACGGGCTGAAAAAATGGGAATTCAATTCACTACGGCGCAGATTGTCAAAATCACTCAACGTTTGGGCTCTGATTTGCTTCGTATTCGTATTGAATTCGAAAAGCTTAAAACTTTTTTAGGGGAGCGAACCCAGGTTAACGATGGGGATTTGGATTGCCTTATCCCGGGGGCTCCGGAACCGGATATTTTCGGATTAATCGATGCGGTGGCTGATCGTAATCCCCGGTTGGGGCTGCCGCGTCTGGAAGATTTGTTAAATTCCGGGGAGAATGAAATCAAAATTTTGGCCACTATTTCCCGGCAGTTCCGTAATATCACGGCAGCCTGCGAGGGACGCAGGCAAGGGCTGAATCCAAAGCTACTGGCGTCGATGCTAGGAATTAACCCCTATGTGGCGGAGAAAAGTTTTGTACAATCCGGGCGCTTTACTTTGCCGGAGTTAAGTGAAATTATGGAACGATTGGTCATGGCCGATTACCGCATGAAAACCGGCCAAAGGGAGCCACGGCTGGAATTAGAATTGGCGGTGGTGGAGATTTGTACAGGGAAACATT
>DNPQ01000408.1:1482-6646 GCA_003501335.1 Bacillota bacterium | reverse complement strand
GTTCGGGCCGGACTCCTCTATGATTTCTACGGTGGTTTACTCACAGAAAAGCAGCGTCAGACGATGGAATTATATTATTTGGAAAACTGGTCCCTGACGGAAATCGCAGAGGCCGGAGGGGTATCCAAGCAAGCGGTTCATGATTTGCTGCACCGGAGTGAACGGATTTTGGAAGATTTCGAGGCTAAGTTGGGATTAATGCAGCGCTTTATGGATCAACAATCAATCCTGCAGCAAGTCTCTCAAAGATTACAGCAGTTAATCGCATCATTACCGGATAATGAAATCAATCATAAAATATTAACAGAGATTCGCCAGCAAATAATCGATCTGGCTGAAGCGGAAATCGAATAGTATGAATTATAATGGAGGGTTTGGAAAAAGTGGTTTTTGAGAACCTTTCGGGTAAACTTCAGGAAACATTAAAGAAACTTCGGGGTCAGGGAAAACTGACCGAAAAGAATATTGATGAATCTTTACGTGAAGTTCGGCTGGCTTTACTCGAAGCCGATGTTAATTTTAAAGTCGTGAAAGATTTCATCGCCCGGATTAAAGAACGCGCCGTCGGGCAGGAAGTATTGAGCAGTCTCACGCCGGGACAACAAGTTGTCAAAATTGTATATGAAGAATTGACTGAACTCATGGGTGGCCAGGAGTCTACGTTAAAAGTAGCCAGCCAGCCGCCAACAATTATTGTGTTAGTGGGACTTCAGGGCGCTGGTAAAACCAGTACCGCCGGCAAACTAGGCGCTTTATTAAAAAAGCAGAATCATCGGCCTTTACTGGTGGCTGCCGATATTTATCGCCCGGCTGCGATTAAACAACTACAGGTGTTAGGGAATCAGCTGGATGTACCGGTTTTTAGTTTGGACGGCGCAGATCCGGTTGCGATTGCCCGCCAAGGTGTTGAATACGCGGTTTCCCACCAACAAGATATGGTGATCATTGATACTGCCGGCCGTTTGCATATCAACGAAGAACTGATGGGAGAATTAAAGCAAATCCAAACCGCAGTGGAACCCGATGAAATTTTACTAGTTGTTGACGCCATGACCGGCCAGGATGCAGTGAACGTAGCCGGTACATTTAGGGATACACTGGGTCTGACAGGGGTCATTCTCACCAAGCTGGACAGTGATACTCGTGGTGGTGCAGCCCTGTCCGTACGGGCGGTAACCCAATGCCCGATCAAGTATACCGGCTTGGGCGAAAAAATGGCTGATCTTGAGGTATTCCATCCCGGACGGATGGCTTCAAGAATATTAGGAATGGGCGATGTTTTATCTCTGATTGAAAAGGCTGAGGCAGCGGTTGATCCTCTGAAAGCTAAAAATATGTTCGAGAGGATTCGCAAGGCCGATTATAATCTGCAAGACTTTCTGGAGCAAATGCGCGAAATGCGTAAAATGGGTCCCCTCGATCAGATCTTAGGGATGTTGCCCGGTCAAATGACGAAACAACTGAAAGGCGTTCAAGTTGATGAGAAAGAAATGGTTAAAGTGGAGGCCATGATTCAATCCATGACCAAACAGGAACGGGCCAATCCTTCCCTTATCAACGGGAATCGTCGCCGCCGAATCGCCGGTGGTTCCGGCACTACCGTGCAGGATGTAAACCGTTTATTGCAGCAATTTGAACAAAGCCGCAGAATGATGAAACAATTTGCCGATATGGGTAAAGGCGGTAAGATGCCGAAAATGCCATTTTAATTATTAATGACCAAAAGACAATGTGTTTCATATGAAGGGAGGTGAGTGGATGTCTGTAAAGATTCGTTTGAATAAAATGGGAGCCAAAAAGCGGCCTTTTTACCGTTTGGTGGTGGCTGATTCAAGAGCACCGCGTGATGGTAGATTTATCGAGATTATCGGGCATTATAATCCTATTGTTGACCCGGTAGAAATCGTTGTTGATAAAGATAAAGCCCAAGATTGGCTGAAGAAAGGCGCTAAACCATCTGAAACAGTGAAAAGGCTGTTAAAAAAAGTTGGCGTCATCGCCGAAGCTGCTAGTAAATGAGTGAGGTGTGGTATCAATGAAAGATTTGGTTCTACAGGTTACCAAAGCCTTAGTTGATCATCCTGATGATGTAAAAGTAACCGGGCTGGAGCGGAATAATCACATGTTGCTGGAAATTACCGTTAACGACGAAGATGTCGGTAAGGTCATTGGTAAACAAGGACGTATTATCAAAGCCATCCGTACCGTGGTAAAAGCTTGCGCCATCCGTGACAACTTAAGGATAACTGTTGAACTTAGCAACAAATGAGGTTATTGGAACTTTGAAAGATTTAATTGCAGTGGGTGAAATTATTAAAGCCCACGGTATACAGGGCGAATTAAAGGTAATTCCGCTGACCGATAATTTAAAACGATTTTGCGAAATTCAGCGTATCTATTTTCAAGCTCAAGAAGGCCTGCGTGAATATAAACTGATTGGGTATCGATCATTTCAAGACTGCGTGTTATTAAGATTTGACGGTATCAATGATCTTTCGGCGGCAGAGGCTATAGGAAGGGGACTTATCTATATTCCTCGGAATGAGCGGCCGCGACTTCCCGCTGGACGTTATTATCTGGATGAGATCGAAGGATTAAAAGTTTTAACGACTGCCGGAGAAACTTTGGGAACGATCGTTGAGATTCTCCAGACCGGATCGAACGATGTTTATTGCGTTGAAGATGCTTCCGGAAAACAAATCTTAATACCGGCTTTAAAAACCGTTATTCAAGAAATAAACCTGGGACAAGGCACGATGAAGGTGGAGTTGCCACCGGGACTGCTGGAGGATACAAGTGAATGATAATTCAGATCCTTAGCTTGTTTCCGGAAATGTTTGAAGGACCTTTCCAGAGCAGTATATTAAAAAGGGCTCAGGAACAAAAAATCATTGAATTTCGTTTGATCAATTTTAGAGATTTTACCCTCGATAAACATCGGATGGTTGATGATATTCCTTATGGCGGCGGCAGTGGCATGGTCCTGAAGCCGGAACCGATTTATCGCAGTCTGCAATTTGCGAAAGAAACCAAACCGGAACCGAAAGTAATATTGTTGACACCGCAGGGGGAACTTTTTAAGCAACATACCGCACGGCAACTGGCCACTGAAGAACATTTGGTGATGATTTGCGGCCATTATGAAGGCTTTGACGAGCGGATTCGTACATTTGTTGATTTGGAGCTTTCCATAGGCGATTTTGTTTTAACCGGCGGTGAATTGGCGGCCATGGTCATCAGTGATGCAATCGTTCGGTTATTGCCCGGAGTTTTGGGTTCCGAAGAGTCGGCCGTCAATGATTCATTTACGGAGAATTTATTGGATTATCCTCAATATACCAGACCTGTGGAGTTTGCAGATTTGACAGTGCCGGAGATCTTGCTCAGCGGGCATCATGCCAAAATAGAGGCTTGGCGTAAAGAACAAGCCCTTATAAGGACTGCCGCGCGGCGACCGGATCTTTTAGAGGGACTTAACTTATCGGAGCAGGAAAAACAATTATTGCGTCAAACATTAAATCTCAAATTGAATCAGACCTGAAAAAAGATTGAGTATTTTATGAGAGGAGGTACATTAATGAATATTATCGATACGATTGAACGGGAACAAATGCGTGCTGATATTCCCAGCTTCGAGCCGGGTGATTTAGTAAAGGTCCATGTGAAGGTTGTTGAAGGTGGCAAAGAAAGAATTCAGATCTTTGAAGGCATCGTTATCCGTAGAAGTCATGGCGGTTTGAAAGAAACTTTTACCGTCCGCAAAGTTTCCCAGGGAATTGGGGTTGAACGGACTTTTCCGGTGCATTCACCGATGCTTAATAAGATTGAGGTTGACCGCAAAGGTAAAGTACGCCGCGCCAAGTTGTATTATTTGAGAGAACGTTCCGGTAAGTCGGCCAGAATTGAAGAACGCCGGGAAGTTTAATCTTTTTGGGAGGCCGTTTTATGTTGGAAATCAAAAAAACGGAATACCGCGAAAATGTTGAATCTTTTGCAATTGCGGTAGTGACGATCCTTTTTATAATTATTTTTGTCATTCAATCTTTTTTGGTCAGCGGGACCTCCATGGTCCCTACTTTGCTGGATAGAGAACGGTTGATTGTCAATAAATATATTTATTGGTTTACCACACCGCAGCGGGGCGACATTATTGTGTTAAAACCGCCTCATGACACCAGAAAATATATTAAAAGAGTCATGGGTTTACCGGGCGATCATATAGAAATTAAAAATTCTAAATTGTATATCAATTACAGTGAAGTTGATGAGCCCTATATCAACGAAAAAGATCTGCAGGATTATCCGGCAGTCGATGTACCCTATGCGACGCTTTTTGTAATGGGAGACAATCGCAATTATAGCAAAGACAGCCGTGATCCGGATGTCGGATTTATCCCCTTCAAAAGCGTAGTCGGCCGGGCGATTTTTATATTTTGGCCACTTAATAAGATTAAAGTATTAACTGAACCAAAATATAATAATTTAAATTACTAAATGATGGCTCGCTATAAACCTTCTAGTTTTTTTATAATACCAAATCCTGAATCTCCCGGATTTGGTATTATTTTTTGGTGGACGGGTTGGATAATCCCGGCGCTCAGACGGCAACCTAGCTCTATCCACAATAAAAGAGGAGGGATTTTTTTGCCGGATGTAAATTGCACTGTTGACAATTGTAAGTATTGGACAGGCAAGAATTTGTGCGAGGCCCAGCAGATTGTCATCCAAAGTGACGAAAAAGGTGGATTTTCACCTAATTCCGATCTGAAAAGTTTAGCGGCTACCCCCGCCGACACCAATGACGAGACATGCTGTCAGACTTTTAAAATCAAATAAAATACCTATTCCTAAAAGCCCGGTTCATTCCGGGCTTTTTATATTTCTGAAGTTTAGCTTGACAAATTCCTTTTTTTACCTGAAAATGAAAATAGATGAACTTTTTATTAAATTTTTAATTTCAGCAGTTGTTTACGATAAATTACTGGTTTTTTAAAGGATGGTGTTTTGTTCGGCAAAGGACTTAAAGAGTCTTTAAAAGCAAGGATGCAAGAGGACCCAGGATTTAATTACAAATACATTCGGGAAAATTTTGTGACATTTTTATTAAAAAAAAACATTTTTTTCCGATATTGTAGGTGACAACATTTCAAGGAGGAAATCATGA
>DNPQ01000408.1:0-1140 GCA_003501335.1 Bacillota bacterium | reverse complement strand
AGTATCGGAGCCGGCGCCCGGGCTATCGGAATGGGAGGCGCTTACACCGCCGTCGCAGATGATGTTTACGCACCTTACTGGAATCCGGCGGGTATCGTTCAGACACCCCATTTTGGATTTACTTTCGGTGCCGGATATCAAGGCAATTTAGAGAAGCTGTCCAATGTCGAGGATGCCATTTCAAATGAACAAATGCCCAATCAGGAAGATATGAATCAGAGTTACCTTTTAAACGCTTATATCGGATTTACTACCCGTTATTTCGCTTTGAGCAGTTATGGAGATTTTCAACTCAAAACGATCATGGATGATACGAAAAACATTGCGGCCGGCACCAACCTGACCGGTGAAGGTTATGGAGTCGCAACCATTGCCTTTGTTGCCAACGAATATTTGGCTATCGGCATCAATTTTAAAAAGGTTGTTGCCGCCTATGGTGAAGTAAGCCTGCCGCCTTTTCCAACAGACGCTTCGAAATTTAGTACTTATCAGGCAACAGTTTCCTATAATACAGGCACTGGAACAGCATTTGATCTTGGAACTCTTGTAAGGTTGACTCCTGATCTCACTATGGGTTTGGTCGCTCACAACGTTTTCAGCCAAATAAATTCGGAGGCTGGAACCACCAATACCTATTCCTTGGATTATAGTGATTCTAATAATTTGAAGTTAACTGACAATCCAACTTCTTCTCCTTTTTCGCATTCCATTGAATTACCCAAGACTTATGATTTAGGCTTGGCTTACCGGCCCTTTGAAACGACTACACTGGCGGCTGATATTGAGAGTATTAACAATACCAGCGACGATCAGATCAGGATTCATCTAGGCATGGAGCAAACGGCCCTATGGGATGTTATTGCCTTGCGGCTGGGTTGTTTCACCAACAAAGGAGCATCGATGGGCTATACAGCAGGACTTGGGTTTCAATTATGGGCATTGGGGACCAATCTTGCCTATGTAAAAGATGAAGAGGGTCAAACTTATTTGGGAACTTGTGATATATATTTTTAACTTTGTAGACCTGCAAAATCGTTCGGAAAATTTCGATGGCAAGCAAGGTTATTGTCAACAAAAAGTTTATGTCAGGAGATTAGCATCATGAGAAAAACATTAACCGGAATCCTCACTGACTTTTTG
>DNPQ01000225.1 GCA_003501335.1 Bacillota bacterium | reverse complement strand
AGAAATTATCAAGTTGCTAAAATAAACCGCTGCCAACTTTTATTATCAATTGGTTATATGTAAAATATTGATAATCCGGTTTCTCTGCTTTGACAAGCACGTTAAAACAGCATAATGTGTTGATATTTCCGCAGCGCTAATGCAGTTGGGTTGCCCCGGCCAGACTTGACGAGAGCGCTTGGCCGGGGTTGCTATTTATTCGATAATGTCGTCTGGAATTATTATTCTTTTTGATGCTCCAAAGCCTTTAGAATGAGTTGGTTCCAATGGGAAATATTGTGATTGATGCTTTGGGAGGAAGTCGTTTTGATATCCTCGCTTAATTTGCGCAGCCGATTCTTGGATTCTCGAATGGAATTTAAAATATCTTGATTTATTTCGTTTAAAGATTCAGACATGGCTTTTCACCCCTTAGTTGTATTATATATTCTTGATTTTACAGTCCTATTTCCAACCGATTATCATTCAGTTAATCATTTTATCGGCAGCTGTTTTGGAAAGGATAAGGCCTACTCGGTTTTGCCTGTGATGTCGTCCGTCAATTGTGCGATGAATTTTTTCCCGGCTTGGGATAATGACCTATTTTTACTGGTGATGATTCCAAGTTGCCGTGGAGGCAATGGTTGCTGCGTCTCTACCAAAAATAACTGACCCTTCTTTATACTTTGAAGAACGCTTTCCTTCACTACATGGGCGATTCCCAGCCCGATTTTAGCGAATTCCACCAATAGTTCCACACTTTCAAGTTCGATTTCCGGAACGATCCGGATGCCTTGCCGTTTTAGATAATTGTCGAAGTTCCGCCGGGTGGCGCTATTTTTTTCCAGCAGTAAAAGAGGATATTGGGAGAGTTCATCCCAAGAAACTTTGTGGTCTTTGAGGCTTGGAAACCGATTGGCGGAAACCAGAACATCCTCTACTTTAATCAGCTCTTGGACAGCTAAATTTTCTTCATTAACCGGCAGAGTTACAATGGCAAAATCAATCATTCCATCTCGGAGCGCTTCGATTAATTGCGGCGAGGTACGGTTTAAAAACTGAATTTTAATCTTTGGGTAATTGAGGCTGAAATGTTCCAAAAATGGAAGCAGATAATACCGGCATACTGTATCACTGGCTCCGATCCGGATCATCCCTGTTTCCAGGTTTTGCATTTCACTGAGTTTAGACTCAGCTATTTTAATTAAATTATAAGCTTGTCCCACGTGGGATAACAGTAATTCTCCTTCTTGGGTGAGCTGCAAATGGCGGGTTTGCCGCATAAAGAGTGGCGACCCCAATCTTTGCTCCAGGTTTTTAATAGCCTGGCTGACCGCAGATTGAGAAATAAAGAGTTTGGCAGCGGCATCCGAGAAACTGGCTGAGGTGGCCACCTGATAAAATACTTTATAGAGATCAAAGTTAATATCCATAGGTTCTCCAAATATCTATAAGTTTAACTAATATTACATATTAGAACTATTCATTTTACTTATTATAACATAGCGTTTATAATGAAACCAACAAATTGCAAAGGAGATCGTCGGATGAGTCAATGCGGTATCAAAAGGATATTTGTGGAGAAAAAGCCGGGTTTAGATGTGGAAGCCCAGAGCCTTTATCAAGACTTAAAATATAATCTCGGGATTCGGAATTTGGAGGGGCTACGGATTGTAAACCGCTATGATGTGGCCGGGGTCTCCCATGAGGAATATCAAAAGGCTCGGCCGGTTATTTTTGCGGAATTGCCGGTTGATCAGATTTATGATGAAGAATTAGTCCTTGATGGGCAAGAGAAAGTAATTGCTTCGGAGTTTTTACCGGGCCAATATGACCCAAGAGCTGATTGGGCCGCACAGTGCATCCAGATTTTAACCGGGCATGACCGTCCGGTTGTTAAAGTAGCCAAGCTTTTTTTACTAAGAGGTTCTTTGTCTGAACTTGATTATAAGCGGATCAAGGAGTACTGTCTCAATCCCCTGGAATCCCAGGAAGCTGCTTGGTCCAAACCGGATAGCCTGGAGCTGGGGTTTTCTTTACCGGAGAATGTAAAAATAGTAAGCGAATTTAGAAATTTTTCCAGGGAACAGCTGATGGATCTCCAGTCAGAATTAGGCCTGGCGATGTCTTTGGCCGACTTGGAATTTTGCCAAAATTATTTCCGGGATACCGAAAAAAGGGACCCTTCCCTTACCGAAATCCGGGTTCTCGATACCTATTGGTCGGATCATTGCCGCCATACGACTTTCTTAACCCATATTGAAAATGTTGCTATCGAAGATGGTATTTATAATCAACCGGTCAGGGAGGCTTACCAGGATTATCTCAAGACCCGTGACAATTTAAATGGCGTCAAGGGGAAGCCTTTATGCCTAATGGATCTGGCGACGATCGCCATGAAAGAATTAGCTCGACAAGGCCTACTTCCCGACGCTGACGTTTCCGATGAAATTAATGCCTGCAGTATTGTAGTGAAAGCCGATATCGATGGGGAGATCCAGGAATGGCTGGTGATGTTTAAAAACGAAACCCATAATCATCCTACAGAGATAGAGCCTTTTGGCGGTGCTGCTACCTGTTTGGGCGGGGCTATCCGGGATCCGCTTTCGGGTCGTTCTTATGTTTATCAGGCCCTACGGGTAACCGGCAGTGGTGATCCCTGTACGAAAATCCAAGCTACGGTTCAGGGAAAGTTGCCTCAACGGAAAATAACCCGTGGCGCAGCCGCCGGTTTTAGTGCTTATGGGAATCAGATAGGTTTGGCAACCGGCCAGGTTGCTGAGATTTATGATGAAGGTTTCGTTGCCAAAAGGATGGAAATTGGCGCGGTAGTAGGGGCTGTCCCCCGCCGGAATATCGTGCGCCAGGCGCCCCG
The DNA here is from genome assembly GCA_003501335.1 of Bacillota bacterium. Taxonomy (GTDB): domain Bacteria; phylum Bacillota; class UBA4882; order UBA8346; family UBA8346; genus UBA8346. The sequence goes on along the minus strand of DNPQ01000225.1, from coordinate 9,065 downwards.
GCCGGGAGATGTGGTTGTTTTATTGGGTGGGCGTACTGGGCGTGACGGTTGCGGTGGCGCAACCGGATCCTCCAAAGAACATAATGAAAAATCATTATTAACCTGTGGCGCTGAGGTACAGAAAGGAAATCCGCCTACGGAACGGAAAATTCAACGCCTGTTCCGTAATCCTGAAGTGAGCCGCTTCATCAAACGCTGTAATGATTTTGGAGCCGGAGGGGTTGCGGTAGCGATTGGCGAATTAGCCGACGGGCTGGAGATTAATCTGGATGCGGTGCCCAAAAAATATGAGGGCCTCGATGGTACGGAAATCGCCATCTCGGAGTCCCAAGAACGGATGGCGGTGGTGGTTACTCCCGAAAATGTTGCTTTTTTTTGTAATGCCGCCGCTGTTGAAAATTTGGAAGCCACGATAGTCGCTGTGGTCACAGAGCCACAGCGTCTTAAGATGTGCTGGCGGGGAACAACGATTGTTGATATCAGCCGGGCTTTCCTCAATAGTAATGGGGCCCCGCAAAGCACTAACGCGAGGGTTGTTGCACCCCGGGCCGACGGCAATATTTTTAAAATATTACCTCAAGAAATTACCGAGTCATTCCAGACCGGGGGTTTAGCCAAAGTTTGGCTTACAAATCTGGAACGTCTGAATATTTGCAGTCAAAAGGGGCTGGTGGAAAGGTTTGATAGTACCATTGGCGCCGGAACTGTACTATTACCGTTCGGAGGCCGTTATCAATTGACGCCGGCCGAGTGCATGGCTGCTAAACTTCCGGTTTTAAATGGTGATACGACCACCGGCACTCTGATGTCCTATGGTTACAATCCGTCAATTGGAAGATGGAGTCCTTTCTATGGGGCTGTATATGCCATTATTGAAGCTGTCGCCAAGATTGTGGCTAGTGGTGGCAATTATCGAAGTATCCGGCTTACTTTGCAAGAATACTTCGAAAAACTGGGCCAAAATGAAAAAGCATGGGGGAAACCTTTTAGTGCTCTGCTTGGCGCCTATTATGTTCAACGAAAGTTGGAAATTGCGGCCATAGGCGGCAAGGATAGCATGTCCGGCACCTTTAAAGACTTAACAGTACCGCCTACTTTAGTGGCCTTTGCAATGACTGTGACGGATATCCGCTTTGTCATTTCTCCGGAATGGAAACAAATCAAGAGCCGGGTCGTCTTGATTCCTTTCCACCGCGACTCGCTGGACTTACCGGATTTTCAAGCTATGGCTGTAAGTTTTAGCCGTATTCATGAATTGATCAAAGCCGGTAAGGTCTTGGCAGCTCATTCAGTACGGACGGGGGGAATTGCTGAAGCTATCACCAAAATGTGCTTTGGCAATTGGATCGGGTTTGCTTTTGCTGACCCAATTCCAATGGAACAATTGTTTGTTCCGGATTATGGGTCAATGATTTTGGAGATCCAAGCCGGGGAGGATATTGAGACACTTTTTGCAGGAATTCCTTATCAGCTATTGGGTTTGACCCAATCAGCCCCGGAGATCGCTGTGAATGGAGTGAAAATTCCATTAACAACTGCGCTGCAAAGTTGGAGTCGGCCTCTGGAAACCATATTTCCTACCCAGGCAGGGGAAAGTAACGGAGTCCCTCAATCCTATCAGTATAAAACGGAAACTTCTGCCGTCCCGGCAAAATATAAGGCTTCTTTAGGTCGTACGGCTAAACCGCGGATTTTAATTCCGGTTTTTCCGGGTACCAATTGTGAATATGATTCAGCAAAAGCCTTTATCCGTGCCGGCGGAATTGTGGAAACCCTGGTATTTAGAAATTTAACTGCAGCTGATATTGAACAAACCATCGAAGCCATGGTGAAAGCGATTCATAGCTCCCAAATTATCATGTTGCCGGGGGGTTTTAGCGCAGGGGACGAGCCGGATGGTTCCGGAAAATTTATTGCTACGGCATTTAGGAACCCTTATATCGGGGAGGCGGTCATGAAGCTTCTTAAAGAACGGGATGGTCTGATGCTCGGTATCTGTAATGGCTTCCAGGCTTTGATTAAATTGGGTTTAGTCCCTTATGGCGAGATTTGTGAAACTTTGGCTGATGCTCCCACTTTAACTTTTAATACAATCGGGCGGCATGTTTCAAAGATGGTTCGCACCCGGGTGGTTTCAAATCTTTCACCATGGTTTGCCAATGTCAAAGTGGGAGATATTCATACGATTGCAGTTTCACACGGAGAGGGGCGATTTGTTGCTAAATCGGAGCTATTAGCCAGTTTAGCCAGGCAGGGACAGATTGCAACTCAGTATGTGGATTTAGAGGGCAAACCCACTTATGAAATTCAATTTAATCCCAATGGGTCCTTGCATGCAATTGAGGGAATTACCAGTCCCGATGGACGCGTGTTAGGAAAAATGGGTCACTCAGAGAGAATTGGCAGCTTCGTGGCAAAAAATATTCCGGGAGATAAAGATCAGGGTATTTTCGAAGCCGGAGTAAGCTATTTTAGCTAGGTGAGGAGTAAGATATAAGATAAATAAAAATCGGGCCGGGTTTAATTAACGATATGCCTCAATGGAGTATTACGTGTTAGTAGAGTAAAGCCGACAGACCAGGTTGTTAATTGAAAGAGGCGGGGGTATGAATCTTTTTCTTTTAAAACCGATTGAAGCAAACGGGTGATTGCGAAGATTACGCAGAACGTTTTCATGGTTAAAATCTCCTCCTTTGTCCGGTTTATAAGATAAAACTGCAGTTTTCAAATTTGTAGTTTTATTTTTTTTGTGGAGAATGATTTGTTTTCATAAACAAGATATCATAAATAGATGGGAAATTAATGAATAAAACATGACAAATAGGTGAATTCTCTACGCTTAGAAAGTTTAACCCTCTAGAAATGGGAAGGAGGTTGTCTTTTACGGATCCTAAGTTACAGGAGAAAGAATGAGTGATGGCGAATTAAATGAATCAGTAGCATTCATGGATAAATAAATGGATGATGGATGGCCTCTTGATTGCATAATTTTTAATCCTGATCATTCGAATATTACAGGAATATTTTTACGTTTTGGTAGTATCCTTTATTGAGATAGTAGTGGGCATTATTTATAGGGGGTGTATTAATGGAACAAAAAAGTAAAGGGACGAAATCGTTTTCTAATTTGTTGTCCAAAACGGCTGGCCTGGTTTTTTTCTCCTTCTTGGCCATCTCCTTGGGAGTGGTCTTTGGTTTGCTTTTTGAAGGTTGGGTTAAAGATCAACCGGGTACTCCGGTGAACACCGATAATTCATTACAAACAACCGATTTATCGACCGATGTATCATCCAATAACAGTAAACCCGATACCAATACGACTGTCGATAATGTAAAGATTATTGATGACACCGGGACCGCCAAACCAATTCATTCGGTACCCGATAAACAATCCGGAGGTTTGGCCAGCGTCAATAAACCGGCTCAAGCAGTTGCAATCAACCCGGTGGCGAATGTGAAATTCAAAGTTCGGGTTGGCCCGTATTCAAACCATAATGAAGCTCTGGCTGCATCTCAGCAACTCCATTCTTTGGGCTATCCGGTGTATGTGGGAATTAAACCGCCATTTTCCGTACAGGTAGGTGCTTTCGCGGCCAAGACCAATGCCGATCGGATAAAAACCGATCTTACCAGCAAAGGTTATAAAGTGATTGTCGATCAAAATTGAAATTTGTTTGGGAATTCAAGGTGCTGGGAATTTAAATCCCCTTGGGGAGAAAGTTTACCCATCAACCACTTAAAAAATAACAGGCCTTGCAGCGTTAGCGCAGTTTATAATCAAAGGCTTGTTATTTTTTTTTATTTTTTAAAACCATGAAAGAAGATTTCCAGAATAAAACAATGAATCAATGATAGATGAAGAAACCTGGGCGTGTATCCTTCGTTTTAACCTATAGTCGTTGACTTTTGCGGATAAGGAGGATGATAGCAAGCACGTTTTTCCAAATATTTAAATTGTTATTACTTTTTATTAATTAACTACTTGCCAAACACAGTAAATCATGATATTTTTAAAGTATATTTGTTACCTGGATTATGGTAGACTGATTGTTTTTTTAATTCAAAATAAAGCCAGAGTGATGATAAATCAGCAGCTTAATACGGGTGTAATAACATTGATATTTTCTGTAATTTATCAAAACCAGGCTGATAAGGAGGAAGAGAAATTGGCTGAGACTTGCGCACGTTGTTCTTGTGGTTCTACTGAATCGGATTTGCGATATCAACAACTCGAAAAGATTATCTCCGAAAACAAAGGGAAACCTGGGGCTTTAATTCCGGTTTTGCACCAAGCGCAAGAGTTGTTTGGATATTTGGCAGAGGATGTTCAAGAGTTGGTTGCAGACGGTTTGGAGATTCCATTATCTGAGGTTTATGGGGTCATTACGTTTTATTCGCTTTTTTCTACCAAACCCCGGGGAGAGCACACCATTGGAGTTTGTATGGGAACGGCTTGTTATGTTAAAGGCGCCGCTGCAATTTTGAAAGCTATCCAAACCGAGTTAGGAGTTGGTATTGATGAAACCAGTGAAGATGGCTTATTTACCTTAACGGTTACCCGGTGTTTAGGCGCTTGTGGGCTGGCTCCCGTCATTACTATTGGGGAAGATGTATACGGCCGCTTAACCCCGGATAAAATTCCCGATATCTTGAACAAATATCGCAATAATAATTCAAAATAATGGCTTGTTTTTATTTTGAATAGTTTGTGAAAAAATGCACAAGCTTTTTACCGAAATGGTTCAAAATGGTTAAAAGGAATACTTTTAAAACATGTCAAGTATATATTGGGGGGATTCATCGATGGAATCATATCGCAAACAGGTCTTGGTTTGTGGCGGGGCTGGTTGCATTTCATCCGGTTGTAAAGAGATTCAGCGTAGTCTGATTAGCGAATTGCAAAGCCGGCACCTGGATAATGAAATCAAAATCGTGGAGACGGGTTGTATTGGTAGTTGTGATTTGGGGCCGGTGATTGTAGTTTATCCGGAAGGAGTGTTTTATGAACGAGTTAAACCTCAGGATGTTAAGGCGATTGTGGAGGAACATTTAGCAAAAGGCCAACCGGTAGAGCATTTGTTGCATAAGGATAATGCCGGGAAAACAGTTGCCCATTATCAGGATATACCATTTTTTAATAAACAAGTCCGTATTGCTTTACGTAACGTTGGCGCTATCAATCCTGAGGTTATTGAAGATTATGTCGCGCGGGATGGTTATGCCGCATTAAAGAAGGTTTTGACATCCTATCAACCGGCGGAAGTTGTTGATATTGTGAAACGTTCCGGCCTTCGGGGGCGAGGCGGAGCTGGTTTTCCGACCGGACTGAAGTGGGAATTGACGATGAAAGCAACCGGCGATGCCAAATATGTTGTTTGCAATGCCGATGAAGGGGATCCGGGGGCTTTTATGGATCGAAGCGTTTTGGAAGGCGATCCCCACGCAGTCATCGAAGCTATGGCGATTGCCGGTTACACCATCGGTTCCAACCAGGGCTATGTTTATGTGCGGGCAGAATACCCCCTGGCGGTTCAACGGTTGGGCCATGCAATCATCAAAGCCAGAGAATATGGGGCATTAGGCAAAAACATCTTCAATACCGGATTTGACTTTGATATGGAAATCCGGGTCGGCGCCGGAGCTTTTGTTTGCGGGGAAGAAACGGCTCTGATTGCATCGATTGAAGGCAAGCGGGGCGAGCCCAGTCCCAAGCCGCCGTTTCCGGCAGTCAAGGGAGTTTGGGGCAAGCCAACGCTGATTAATAATGTAGAAACTTATGCCAACATTGCACCGATCATCTTAAAGGGTCCGGAATGGTTTGCCAGCATCGGCACGGAAAAGAGTAAAGGAACCAAAGTCTTTGCGATGGCCGGTAAAATTAATAACACCGGTCTGGTTGAGGTCCCCATGGGCACTACCTTGCGGGAAATTATTTTTGACCTTGGAGGAGGCATTCCTCATGGTAAAAAGTTCAAATCGGCTCAAACCGGTGGACCTTCTGGCGGTTGCTTAACCAATGAACACTTGGATCTGTCGATGGATTATGATTCTTTAGTGTCGGTGGGCGCGATGATGGGTTCCGGCGGTTTGATCGTCATGGATGAGGATACTTGTATGGTCGATGTGGCCCGGTACTTCTTGGATTTTACCCAGGACGAGTCCTGCGGCAAATGTACGCCCTGCCGGATCGGAACCAAACGGATGCTGGAAATATTGACCCGGATCACCGAAGGCAAAGGAGTTCCCAGTGATCTCGACGATCTCGAAACTTTGGCGAAACACATCAAGAATACCGCTCTTTGCGGTCTGGGCCAAACGGCGCCCAATCCGGTGTTATCTACCATGAAGTATTTCCGGGATGAGTATGAAGCCCATATTTTCGATAAACGTTGTCCGGCCGGAGTTTGTAAAGCATTGTTATCCTATAAGGTAAAACCCGACCTATGCCGCGGCTGTTCGATCTGCGCCAAAAATTGTCCGGCTTCCGCCATCACCGGCGAACCGAAAAAGGCTCACGTCATTAACAGTCAAAAATGCGTTAAATGTGGTGCTTGTATGCAGAAGTGTCCGTTTAAGGCCATTGCGCTCAGCTAAGCAGCCTCTTGGGAGAGCGTTTCAAATTGTTACTCTTGGTTACACATCAGAAAGAGCAGGGGTTTAGGACTCCCGCTCTTTTTTGTGGGCCGGAATGAAAAATTATTTATCGGCATGTCTCTAGAGGAGAAAAAATGCGATTTTGGGCAGGTTTCCCGAAATAGATTGCCAATTTATCCTAATATTCTATTGGACAAACAATATGTTGTGTAATAAAATATTAATGCTTACAACATGTGGTATTAGTTTTGCGATGAGCTTTCATTTAAACGGAGGGGATGTACAGTGGAGTTATCCACGAATGCAAAAGCTGTTTTGGAACGCCGTTATCTTCGGAAGGAAGCCGGAAAACCGATCGAAACAGCGGAGGAAATGTTAAAGAGAGTAAGCGATCATATCGTAGCGATTGAGGCAACAGCTTTTGGCACTCCTGAAAATGAACGTCTCAAATTGGCTGAATCTTTTTTTCGAATCATGGATCAAAAAAAGTTTATGCCGAATTCGCCGACCTTGATGAATGCCGGGAAAGAACTGGGTCAACTCTCGGCTTGTTTTGTGCTGCCCATTGATGACTCCATGGAGAGTATTTTTGAGTCTTTGAAAACGGCGGCCCTGATTCACAAGAGCGGCGGCGGCACCGGATTTAGTTTTTCCCGGATCCGGCCTAAAAATGATCAAGTCGGCAGCACGGGCGGAGTGGCCAGTGGGCCGTTGTCCTTTTTGAAAGTGTTCAACGCCAGCACTGAAGCGGTGAAGCAGGGAGGTACCCGCCGCGGCGCCAATATGGGAATTTTACGGGTGGATCATCCGGATATTATGGAATTTATCTCCGCTAAAGAAGTAAAAGGGGAGATCAGCAATTTTAACTTATCGGTCGCTTTGACCGATGCCTTTATGGAAGCGCTGGAAAAGGGCGATACATATTATTTAGTCAATCCCCACACCAAACAGCCCGTGGGAAAACTCCCGGCCCGTGATGTTTTTGAAAAGATTGTTCTTTCAGCCTGGGCTGGCGGAGAACCGGGGATTATTTTTATCGACCGCATGAATGAAGCCAATCCCACCCCGCAGGTGGGAGCCATTGAAAGCACAAACCCCTGCGGTGAACAGCCTTTATTGCCCTATGAATCCTGTAATCTGGGTTCATTAAATCTGGCGCAGATGGTCCGTAAAAATGACGGCGGCAGCTTTGAAATCGACTGGGATGAACTGGGCCGCGTCACCCAGCTGGCGGTCCGCTTCCTGGATAACGTGATCGAAGCCAACCGTTTCCCGATTGAACAGATCGAAAAAGTGACCAAGTCCAACCGGAAAATTGGCCTCGGAATCATGGGTTGGGCCGATTTATTGATGAAACTGCGAATATCCTACTGTTCGGAAGAGGCACTCAAACTGGCGGAAAAAGTCATGCAGTTTATTGATACCGAGTCCAAAAAGTCCTCGGTAGAGCTGGCCGAAGTCCGCGGCACTTTTGCCAACTTCAAGGGCAGCATTTATGATTGTAAAAACGGCATGAAATTGCGCAATGCCACCACGACTACCATTGCCCCCACCGGCACCATCAGCATTATTTGTGATACCAGCGGTGGGATTGAACCTTTATTTTCCCTGGCTTTTACCCGCCAGATCATGGATAACGACCGACTTGTGGAGGTTGATCATACCTTTGAAGAGATCGCTAAGGCGGAAGGGTTTTACAGCAAGGAATTGATTGAAAAAATCGCCGAGCATGGCAGTGTTCAGGATATGGAAGAGATACCCGAAAAATGGCGGCCGGTTTTTGTAACCGCTCACGATATCGACCCGGAGTGGCATATCCGGATGCAGGCCGCTTTTCAGAAATATACCGACAACGCCGTCTCCAAGACGATTAACTTTCCGAGCAACGCCACACCGGAACAAGTGGCGGAAGCTTATCATTTAGCTTATAAACTGGGGTGCAAGGGGTTGACGGTTTACCGTGACGGCAGTTTGGATAATCAGCCCATGCAGAAGGGGATTACTCAGGCTGCGACACCGCAAGCCCAAGAGACCCTGGAGGCAACCGGTGAGGCTAAATTATCGTATGGCGAATGGGGCCATCTGCAGCCCATCAAGCGTCCCAAGAGCCTGACCGGAATTACCGACAACCGGCTCACCCCGGAGGGTAATCTTTATTTGACCTTAAACTTTCATAATAATCATCCATTTGAGCTGTTTGCCCAGATCGGCAAGGCCGGCAGCGATGTTTCGGCCTTTACTGAGGCGATAGCCCGTCTGATTTCCATGGCGTTCCGCTGTGGGGTTGATCCGGAAGCGATTGCCGACGAATTGTCCGGCATCGGTGGCAGCCGTTTTGTGGGATTTGGCCCCAACCGGGTGCGTTCCGTCCCCGACGCCATCGGCCAATTTTTAACCGAGTATCTTAACAAAATGGCCGACAGTGAGGCCAAGTCCGAGTTATCCGCTCAGCTTGAATTGGGCCTGGCGGC
>DNPQ01000252.1:21068-21651 GCA_003501335.1 Bacillota bacterium | reverse complement strand
TCCTCTTTTAATGATTTATTGACAAAGTACGTAACGAGGTCTAAGAATAACGAATTGGTTGTGGATTATGACCCTAAGTCCGATGAAGCCGATAGCAGTGGGAAACTATTGCTAAAATCAGCGACTCAATTCTTCCTGCTGGGAGAAGCTCAATTTGTGGTCGAAGTACAACAATAGTATTGCCGGGAATTGTCCAGGGGGATTTCGCATTGGTTAAAATAGTAAGCAATAAAATTATTTTATTAACAGCCCTTGTCATGATCATGGGCTTTCTATTTTATGCAACGGCCGGATTTTTTATGCAGGACCGTTGGATCACGGCCCGGTTGACATCAGAGTTACAAAGCGACTTTATTGGAGTCAAAATCAATATCAAAAAGGTTCGTTGGGATGGAATTAGCGGTATTTCGGCCACCCAAATTGTTTTTCGGGACGTTCGCGATGGTTCGGTTCCGTTTCAGTGTCGACAATTATTATTCCGTTTTGATTTATTGGCTCTTCTTACGAATACACAGCATCCAAGACGTGCATTACGTGAGATATATCTGGTTAATCCCCAATTAGAATTAAAGCGGTTTGCGGA
>DNPQ01000252.1:12647-20745 GCA_003501335.1 Bacillota bacterium | reverse complement strand
CGGTTAAAATTGATAATGCTAAGCTGAGCTTTCAGGATTATCAATATGGCCGTTATATGCTGCGTAATATTCACGGGGAATTGGGCCTCAACAAGTATTCACTTCTCTCATGGAATATTAACGGGAATGCTGATTTTGGCGGGAGAATGCAATGGACTAGCCGGGGAAAGTGCCGGATGGATAAATTGGGTGGTATCGGTGAAGTAACGGTCGCCCATGTGTCTGTAGGCACTTTGGCTCCTTTCATTCCGCAACACAAAAAATATCAGATTCATTCAGGCTTCATAGATGGCAAGGCCCAATTCGCCTGGAATAAAAAAGGAGCATGGCTCAATCGAGCAACGGTCTTATTATCGAATGTTGAGTTCCTTGTTCCTAAGGTCCGGGATCCATTTGTCGTGAAATATCTTAGCGCAAAATTTTCCCCGGTTCAATGTGAAATTCAAAAGGCTGATGTAATTCATCATCAGACGGATATCCGGATTTCCGGACTATTTAATAATAAGACCGGTAAGATAAAAGGGTTATTAAGTGCGGGAAGAATTCAACTGGGGGATTGGGCGCCGATATTGCCTCTTGGTAAAAAGACATCATTGCGGGGTGAAGGCGAGCTACGGTTGGCGGTCTCAGGCACTTTAAATAAACCGAGGATTGATGGCGAAGTATTTATTAGCAATGGCGAGCTTTTGTGGGAAAAGGAAAAGCTTTTGGCCCAAATTGGCGGACGGATTACTATCCGTGACAATAATCTCAAAATTGAAAGATTAGAGGGGAACTGGAATAATTCATTAATAGGTGTCCGCGGTGAAATTGATAATTTATTTGATCCCCAGATCAATTTAGAAATGTATGGTTCCTGCATGAGCATTCAGCCGGATTTATTTGAGACTTTAAGTGAGCATGGCTTGAAAATAGCAGGCCCAGTCAATTTTCAGGGCTCTATTATCGGCAAACCGGCTGATCCTAAAATTTCGGGAGAAATTTTCGCCCAGAAAATTTATTGTCAGGAAATACCTTTTGAAGGCTTGAACTTAAAGTTGGAATGGGATAACGGTACGAAAAGTATAAAAGTTGTTGAGGCCCAAAGTAAACTTTGGGACGGGTTGTTAATGGCTAAAGGAGATGTCTGGGTCGGTTCGAAAGGAGTGCGCTGGGAGATCTCCGGTCAGGCCACGGATATAAATCTGAATCAGGTACCTTTCGCTTCGAAATGGGATCTGAAAGGGGAAATATCCAGTGATTTAATATTTAAAGGGAGTTGGGAAAAAGGGAAACCTTTCCGAGCGGGTAGTATTTTGGGCGTTTTCAAAGGGGAAAACCTGGCCTATCATGATGCCGCAATTGAGAAAACAAATGGCATTTTTAGCTGGGTAAATGATACTCTACGCATTGATTCTATTCAGGCAAAAGTAGACCAGGGTATGATTTATGGACATTTTTCTTGGAACCCGTCAGAAATAGGAGCCAGTTTAAGCGCAGAGAATATTAATATCCACCAGATCATGCCGGATAATAAAGCCTATCCTCTTGAAGGAATATTTAACGGCAGTTTTTCATTTATGGGGCCGCCCCAAAAATTAAGCGGAAAAATTGAAGGGATATTTTCGGATGTGACTTGGGCAGGCCGAAAGATTGGTTCGGTTAGTGGCATTGTGGATTGTAACCAGGAAGGCTTTAATATTACGGAAGCTCTGGTATCGACAGATGTAGGAGATTGCCGGATTACCGGAGGCGTTTCTTTTACGGGAGGGCCCCGGCTTTCTCTTCAAATTGTGAGTGATAATGTTCAGCTCTCCGCCCTTTCAGACTGGGTACCGTCTATCGCCGGCTTTAAGCCGACCGGAATCGCTAAAATTAATTGTACAATTGATGGGAAATGGAATAATCCGGATATCAATGGTGAAATATCTTTAGCAGACCCGACTTTTGGACCCATCCAAATGGAAAAAGGGCTGCTTAGATTTTCGGGAAATTTGGCCGGAATCGACATCGAACGGTTTGAATTGGCCAAACAAAATACTTCCATCGTTCTTACCGGCAAAATCGACCAGAAGCAAATTGATCTGGATGTGCATGGCTCAGGCCTGTCTCTGGGAGAGTTTCAATTGAGTTATGGCGGGAAAAGTTTTCAAGGTACAGTGAATCTTGAGGGTAAAATCACAGGGAATCCAGAAAATCCGGTCCTGGATGCAGACATTTCCGGCCGGCAATTAAGTTACGGCGCCATTCATTTTGAATCTGGGAAAGCCCAAATTACCTGGCAGTCTCAAAAGATTCAAATTCATCAGGCTCAATTTAATCAGGACCAATCTCAAGTATTTTTACAGGGTGATATTTCACTTACGAAAGCAGTACCTCTTAACTTGGATTTGAACGTAACGGCTTTTCGCCTCAAAGAATTATTGAATAGTGTGGTGAAACTTCCTTCGGGATTTGAAGCCGATGGATTATTATTCGGAACCGTCAAATTGACCGGTGTTCTGGATAATCCGGAGATCCATGTAGACGGCTATATGATGGGAGGCGATATCAATTCTTTACCGGTATCGGGAGAATTTGTCCTATCTTATAAGAACCGTCAACTTACTATTGATAAATTTTTACTGAATCAAGGCTCAGGAGTTTTTTCTGTCGATGGAATCTATCAAGCCGGTAAATTAACGAGGCTGAATTTATATTTGCAGAATTTTCCGTTTCAAGCTCTAAATCCTTTTATTGATTCGTCTTATGAAGTTAATGGTGTGGTTAATGCTTATTTATTATTGAGCTGTTCAGCTTCTGCTTTGTCGGGAGATTATCGCCTGGGGATTACTGGTTTAACACTTAATAATTATCAAGTGGGAGATTTCAGCGTAGTAGGTCATTTAACCAATCGAGGCTTATCAGTGCTTGATGGAACATTGGACCGTAAAGGAACCGTTCTCACGGCAAATGGTTATATTCCATGGCCGGCAGGGTTATTACAAAGTATTCATTTTCCAGTGGCCCAAGAAGATGCATTGCAGAATTTAAAATTGAATGTCAATCTAAAAAGTTTTCCGGCTGATTTTGCAAATTTGTTTCTTTCCAGTTTTACGGTTTTACGCGGTACAGTGGATGGAGAGCTTCAATTGGGCGGTTCGTGGGCGAAGCCGGAAGTAGTTGGCGCAATCGAACTGAATAACGGGGCGGCCAACCTTGAAGATTTCCCCCGCACAATCGACAATTTTCAGGCAGCAGTGACCTTCGACGGCCATCAAGCGACCATTCAAAAGGCTAGGGGCAATTATGGACATGGAAAATTTAATATGAATGGCTTTGTGACTTATAGCGGATTTCAACCGGGGGTTCTGAATCTGGGACTCAGTGGTTCCAATATTTTCTATAACAATCACTACTATAACGGCTATAGTAATCTCAATCTCACCATAACCGGCGCCGTAAACCAGTCCGTGATATCCGGTGATATTGCCCTGTATAATAGCAGAATTGGGATCGGTTCATCAAGTTCCTCGGAAGATGATTCATCTGGTTGGGATCCGGCATTATCCCTTGATATCCGGGCTCTTGATAATGTTCGTTTCCGCCAATTGGGTTTGGCCGATATTACTGTCGATGGAAAAGTACAAGTGGCAGGAAAATTATCGGATCCAAAAATTGAGGGTGAAGCCACTTCAAAACAAGGTACGATCACATTATACAGCCAAACTTTTAAAGTGGACCATGCTAAAGCGGTATTTACCTATGATCAAGGATGTAAGCCTTATATTGATTTAAATTCCAGTTTGCGAAATGCCCAGGCCGAGGTATTTTTGACAGCCAAAGGTCAGGTTGGCGATGATATTGCTATTAATTTGACTTCAGAACCTTTTATGTCCAAATCGGATTTATATGCCATGCTCAATTGGCCCGTACTTGGTGATGATAAGAATCAGACCAAGAACAATAACCCGATTACCGGAAACTTAGGTCTAGTAACGGATACTGTTTTCGGTGATCTCTTTAATCAGGTGCGTAATGTTCTCGATCTTGACTATTTATATCTGGAGCCCAATTATCAGCAAAATGATTTACGGCTTAATGTTGGCCGGAACATATCCAAAAGTTTATTTTTATCCTTTAGCCGTTCTTTTATGGATACCCAGAAAGATGAATGGGGACTGGATTATCAGATCAATTCCCGCCTGTCTCTGGGCGGTGATTATTCAGAATTGGATGGATCTTCTTGGCGGTTGACTTATCGATTCGGGTTTTAGGAAAAAAATTCGGAATATAGAATTCAGGGAATTTTGGGCGGTCTGGGCGGTAAAATTCAGATAGAAAACCGGCGTAGTAAAAAAGTTAGGCCTCGAGGTATTTCTTAGACGGGTTCCATGAAAAAGCTCTGTTAATAGAGCTTTTTTTAACTCCGAAAGTAATGGAACATTTGTAAAAGGGCGATTGCATTTGCAGGAATCTCCAAATATTCCGGAAAAACTTCATGGGCCGAAGAAGGATAACCGACAAAAAGCGAGAAGATAGATTTTGTAATTTTGCTTTACGAAACGAAATCCCATGTTGCAATGATTGGCATATGCATGGAAGGGTTAACAACAGATATCTTAAGAACTTCCGTCGTTGCATGTAGCATTTGGATGTAAGTTAACTGCGTGAGGCATTTCCGGGAAGGTGACTGGTTGATTCAGCAATATCTAACTGAATTATCTAAAGTTCATCTGCTGGAACCAGCGGAAGAAGAAACGTTATGGAAACGTTATAAACTAGAAAGTTCGCGGGAATCCCGTCAGCATATCATTGAATCGTATCAACCTTTAGTTTTCAAAATTGCTTCCCGGATTACGGATCGTGAAGAATTATTTCTTGATCTGATCCAGGAAGGAACGGTTGGTCTGATTGAAGCTGTCGAGAATTTTGACTTGCACCATGCGGTAAAATTCAGTACTTTTGCACAGTACCGGATTCGCGGACGGATGATTGATTTCTTACGCCGACAGCGTTCCACGCAGGACTCATTGGAATTAGCGCTGAATGAAGAAGAAGTCGAAAGTTTTATTTCCAGAATCGCAGATGAACATGTAAATATTGAAGAGGAAGTCTCGCATCGGGTTATCAACCAGCAAGTCAATCAGGCGATTTCCCGCCTGAGTCCCAAGGAACAACGAATCATTCAGGACTTGTATATTTTTGATAAAGAACCTGCCGCTACTGCAAAGGAGTTAAATATCAGTTTATCTTATCTTTATAAACTTCAAAAGAAAGCTTTACAGAGACTCCGGGGTATGCTTTCCAAATTGCGCGCCGATATCAAATCAAACGGTGGATGAGATGAGATGTATCATGATAGTCCAAAATCGAGAAATCAGACGTAAATGTAAGATAAGCCGGGAAAACACTCTTAAATCGCATTCCAAAAATCGTGGGACAACTTAGATATTATACTGATAGATTTTTGAAAGGCGGGGATCTCAATGGAAAAACCCAATACAGATAGATTAATTGATCGGATTGACGATGCCAAAGATTGGCTTGAAAAAGCTAAAACTGAATATAGAAATTCCAATCCCGAACGGGGCGGACTGATATTAAATTTGGCCCAGGCAGAAGTTAAACATGCTTGGGAACTAAGTCATCAGCAATACGTTTCAAAATCTGTAACTCCATTGAACCGGGAACAACCGCATCGTTCGAATTTGAAATATATCTTACCCATTGCGGCTTCTTTAGTATTGGTGACCGGACTCGGGGTTGGAGTTCGCATGAGCGGTGTGCTTTCGCCCTTTGCAAAGTCGAAGCCGGTTTTGACGGTTCAGACTTCTTCCGGTCCAAAAGCACTCCGGAAAACAAGAAATGTAGCTGACAATAAAGCACAGCGGGTTCCAGTATCAGAAACGAGACCGAGTGATGAAGTTGTTGCTCAGATCCATCCGACACCGAGCAGCATACCTGTTATTCAGCCTACAGCCGGTGTAAAACAAAATAATACGCCGGTCGGGTATACCGATTCCGCATCCAATCGGACCGCTTCAAACATGATTGATGAGAAGCCGGCATTAAAAGCGGTTTCTAAACTTTCGATTGATGAAGATGCTTTAACAAAGGAAGCATCCCATAGTTTACGGATCGGTAAATAAAGAAGCATCCAAAGGGGGCTATTTTTTGAAATTTTCAGGCCGCAACCGCATACTGGCGGGAATGACACTGATATTTTTATGTTTGGGATTGACTGTTATACCGGTCCACGCAGATTCCGCTCCAATGGTTATAACCTTTGAACTTCAAGGAAATACGCATGTTCCAGCTGAAAAAATCTTAGGGGTCATCACCAATACCAAGATGGGTTCGTCTTTTGATGCGAGATTGGCCCAAAATGACGTCCAGGCAATCATGGGCCTGGGTTATTTTTCCGATGTTCAGGTCAAGACGGAAAATATGCTCAATGGGGTGAAAGTAATCTTTGAAGTTTTTGAAAATCCCATTTTTAATGATGTGCAAATAAGCGGCCTCACCGATGTCAAACCGGAAGAGCTAAAACCTTTTTTCTCGCAAAAAGCGGGGGAGGTTTTTAATACGGCGACATTTCGGACCGACTTGGGGAAGGCCATTAAATTTTGTCAGGAAAAGAAAGGCTTGTGGATTCAGCCCAAAAACTCCCAGGATTTCGGGATCACGGCCGCTGGAATTGTCAAGGTTGAATTGGTTGAATTGAAATATGGCAAGATCAAGATTTCGGGTTTGGTGAAAACCCAGGAGAAAGTCGTAACCCGGGAACTCACTTTTAAAACCGGAGATATTATCCGGCGGGATGTTTTACAGGATAATATGGCCCGGCTAATGCGTTTGCGGATTTTTGACAATATCGAACCGCAACTGGCAATGAGTGAGACCCCGGATTCGCTGGACTTAGTATTAGACTTTAAAGAAGCCCAGACGGGCACATTCTCGTTCGGTGTTTCTTACTCGGAAACCACCCAGACTTGGGGAGGACTGCTGGGGTTCAGCGAGGCGAACCTGATGGGATCGGGCCAGAGTCTCGGCTTGAACCTGGACTTCAGCGTCGATAATACCGAGGACCGGGAAGTCTCGTTTACCTTCAACGACCCTTGGCTGACCGATAAGCATACCTCCTTTGGACTATCGGTTTATAATTCCAACAGTGTCATGACTTCCACGATGAATAACTGGGGGATAACCAAGCAAACGATAACTTCAGCGATATCTTCTACTGATTATGATCCAACTGATTTAACGCACTATTATGATGAAGAGATAGAGCGGACCGGTTTCGGCTTGTCTTTAGGCCAGCAACTGGCGAGAGATTTGAACGGATCGCTGCAATTGAATTTTGAAAAAAACCAGCTGAAGGGCTGGTGGGATAAAGATACCGACTCCAGTGATGAAACCAGCGGCAATTCCTATAAACTACCAGATGACCCGGATTTTTGGGATAATTCGCTGGGGCTGAACTTGGTACACAATAAATTGTTATATGCGGACAGCAACTTTGTCAATGGCGGATACTATTTATCGGCGAATGATTCCGTTCACACCCAGTATTTGGGCGGCGCTTATGACTATAACAAATTGGTTCTGGAAAGCCGCTGGTTTAAGCCGTTAGCTAACAATTTTGTCTTTGGCACCCGTTTACAGGGCACATGGCTTAGCGGCGACTTTCCCGATTACGACGCCTTGTATTTGGGCGGCATGTACCGTTTGCGGGGCTATAATGACCGGCGTTATGAGGATGACAGTACCAAAAAGTTGGTCGGCTCTCTCACCGGCGATTCTTATTTGCTATCCAATACCGAATTTCGTTACCGGATACCGAATAATAAAAACTTTGAGTTGGTTGCTTTTTATGATGTCGGCCGGATGAGCAGTACGGCGACGGTAAAATCCGATTTTGGTCTGGGCTTTAGGATCAGCGTTCCGATGCTGGGTTTAATCAGGTTGGATCAGGCCTGGAACATTGATGGCGATAAAAGATTGGTATTCAGTTTAGGAGAATTATTCTAAACGAGGTGATACGTTGCTAGTCAAACCTAAGCTGCTGGTATTCACACTACTTGTTTTATTTTGCTGTACTCAACGTATCGAAAGCACCTTGGCTGTTTCTGACGAG
>DNPQ01000252.1:0-12245 GCA_003501335.1 Bacillota bacterium | reverse complement strand
GTCTCATTGTTGGCCAAGAATAAAGCAACGGTTCAAAAAGTTATTTACAATGTTTTTTCCAAGGTCTTGGTCGGTTTCAAATTGGAATCGGTGGATTTGTATTTGGGAGAACATACCAAAATCGTCATGCATATTACACCGATTCCGCCGTTGATCACGGAGTTACACATTAACTTAAAAACTCCGGGTCTCAATCCCGAACTCAGCCAGGTAACCGGAGAGGTTGCTTTGAAAGTTGAAAAAGAGCTCAATCAGATATTTGTCGGTCTTCCGGTTTCATCAATTTCTTGGTCTTCCGGGATTTTTAATACGGTGGTCAATTATTTGTTGGGACGCGAACTTCCCGGATTTACAAGTACCTTTTCAATCCAGGAAGGAACGACAACCGAGCTTAATTTGACTTTAATTCCGGAGGAAATGGTTGTTACCCATGTAACAATCGACTATGAAACAACCGATATTCCGGTATGGCTGGTGAAAGCCGCAGCCAAGCATTATCAGGATAAAGCCGATTTATTACGGGGTCTTCCGGTTGAGTTTTTAATTCATTATCGGGTTCGGCTTGAAAAATATTTAACGGAAACCATCAATGATTTTTCGGAACTGCAAAAGTTGGGAATGACTACTCAGTTATCCATTGTACCGGGTGAAGAAACCCAAGTGGTTTTGCATGTGGCTTCCAAGTGTGTACAAGCTAAAATGGAGGGCCGCTATTTTCTGGGACACGAAGAGAATTTCAGCAATCTTCAGGCGTTTTTAGGATATAACCTGGGCAATTTCCAGGTGTATTCCAAATATTTCTGGGGGGACAATCCTAGCGGAAACTGGAAGGTGGGTTGCGCCATCCCGATTGATGAAAATTTTAGCGGCGGTTTTGAATATGAATTCAAACACCTTTATCGTCAGCTTTGGTTGCATTATCATTTTGAACGCGGCGATTATCTTGACATGAAGCTGGGTCTTGATGGTAGTCCCAATGAGGCTACGATTGGGATTTATTTAAACCGTTATACTAATTTGGAAGTCGTCAATTATCGGAAAGATTTCGGTTTGCAATTGATGTTTCATTTTTAATCCGGGGCGCAATCTTTGTAGTTAATATAATTTAGGAAAAGGGGAAAAACAATGCGTTTACAGAAAACCAAAGGACGTTTAGTGATTGGGGCCGTTATTTTGGCTTTGGTGGTTCTTTTCAGCAGTTATGTGGGGGCAGCCAATAAGAATGATAGCGTTGGGTATGTGGATATGCAAAGACTACAGACGGAATTACCTGATTTTACAAAGCTCCAAGATATTGCCAAGGATAAAACCTCCGAATTGAATTATTTCCGGGGCTATTTATTCTCAGAGCAGCAGAGTGCGGCCAAAGAGTTGGAAAAGAAAGCAACTGCTGATAAAGTGGGTAAAAATTCCGAGCAGCAAGCCGCTATTGATAAACAATTGCAAGATGATAATAATAAAAAAATTAATGATGTCAATGCTCAAATTCAAAAGAAGTATGACGAGCTTCAGAAATATATCAACGATCAGAAAGATGCCACCATGGAAAGGGTCAAAAAGATTATCGGTGAGGTGGCTGAAGATAAGAAATTAACTTTGGTACTTGAGAAAAGTTTATGCTTTTATGGCGGCACCGATATAACGCAGGCCGTGATCGATAAAGCGAAAAAGGAAGCTGATAATTCCAATGCAGGGAAAAATGGAGCTGCTCCAAGTAAAAAATGATGTTCCCTGGGCGTAAAAAAACTCGGATTTTGTTGCTCTTGATGACGATTACCATCATGAGCATCATTTTTGTTGTTATCCGGAATGGAATCATCGAGCGGAATAACAAAATTTCCGAGCAAAAAATGGTCGCTAACTTATTGCATTTGCAAGAGCCCGGTTGGGAAGGATACACTAAACTCGATAACGGATTTACTGGTTTCTTGCAAAAATGGAATATCGATACCCGGAAAAAGCAAACCGGGGATAGCGAATTGGCTGAGAATAATTTTATACGTTCTGAATTTGATCATCAAATCTCTGAGATTAAACGTATTTCCGATATTGAAGAGAACTTAAAATTATCTGAAATTCATGAAACGTTTCAGAATTACGTAACAAAGCGTCGCTCTACATTAGATAATGAGTTCCAAAAAAAAGTGATCAATATGGAAGAAGCTCTAAAGTCGGAGCTTATTCAAAAGAAGCTGGAAACTAAACAGCAGCTTCACGATTTTGAAAAAGAGCTTTTGTCGGAGCAACAGTTGAATTTAGTTAATTTGCAACTTCAATTCGCTCTTTCCGACTTGAAGGATGGCCGGGAAGAATTCAATGAGCCCAGGAATAAGATTCAAGCGAAGATGAACGCCATTAAGACGGAGATCGCTCGTGAAGTAGCGGCTAAAAGGGAATTATTAGATAATCAATTTATGGCTTATGAAAAACAAAGGACCAAAGAAGTTCATAATCAGCTGGATAATTTGAAACTTAAGCTTGATAGTCAATTGGAGAATGATTTGGCTGCTTTTAAGGCAAACTTAAATCAGAATTATGATGATTGGCGCCAAATTCAGTCCAGTAATTTTGCAAAAGCCATTGATATCCGGCAGCAGCAAAAGAAAAATTAGTATTTTTAATTAATGAAAATGGAGGATTTTATGATGTCAAAAAATGAAACGAAAACGACTAACTTACTAATTCCGGGAGCTATTGTATTAGGGTTTATAATATTGCTGGCCGGAATGATTTGGGCTTTCAATGCCTTTACCTTTCGAGTGGCTACCATTGACTTAAATAAAATAGTCAAAGAAAGTTCATATGGCCAACAAATCGATAAAGATTTGCAGAAAAAGGGCGAACAATTGAGAATCCAAGTAGCGACTGCCAAAACCGATGCTGACAAGGCTAAGATTAATAATGAGTTCCGCCAATTTCAGGAAGACAAGCAAAATGCTTTCGTTGCGAAGGTAAAAGAAATTACTGCAGAAGTGGCTAAAGCGAAAGGTATTAAGGCTGTATCCAGTCCGCAGCTTTTCTTTTATAGTTCAATGGATATCACCAGTGATGTTATTGCTAAATTAGATAAATAAACCAAAAAGGGGTTTGAAACGGATGCCATCTTTAAAAGAGTTAGCTCAGTTGGTACAGGGAGAAACCATTGGAGATAGTACGACTGATATTCAGGGAATAGCAGGAATTGATGATGCTATGCCCGGTCATATCACGATGATTACTTCAATAAGGATTTTGGAATCGGCAATTCGGAGTAATGCCAGTGCTTTGATTGTCCCTACCAATATTACCGAGCTCGGCAAACCAGCCATCAAAGTTACAAACCCTAGATTGGCATTTGCCCAGATTTTAAACTATTTTTATCCACCGCAAAAATATCTTCCGGGAATTGATGCCGCTGCAATAGTCGGCAAGAATTTTAAAGGAGCGGGCTGCACAGTCTGCTCGCTGGTACATATTGGGAATGATGTTGTCATCGGTAACAATAGTGTAATTCATCCCGGAGCTGTCATTGAGGATAGAGTCATAATTGGGGAGAACACCATTATTCATGCCAATGTGGTTATCCGGAAAGAATGCGCGATTGGGAATAATGTGCAAATTCACGCCGGAACAGTAATTGGAGCTGATGGATTCGGTTATGTTAATGTTAAGGGCCAACAAATTAAAATTCCTCATGTAGGCATCGTAAAGATTGAAGATGACGTAGAAATCGGTGCCAATACTACAATCGATCGGGCTACCACGGGTGTGACACTAGTTAAACGAGGCGCTAAAATCGATAATTTAGTTCAAGTCGGACACAATTGTGTAATCGGTGAAGATAGCCTTTTATGCGGGAATGTAGGAATGGCGGGTAGTTGTAAATTGGGTAATCGGGTTACTTTAGCCGGTAAAGTGGGTGTGGTGGACCATGTCATCATTGGAGATGATTCAGTGGTTGCCGGTCGTTCCACGGTCATAAGCAACTTACCACCGAATTCTTTTGTTTCGGGGAGCCCGGCTCGTCCCCATACCCAGGATATGCGAATTCAAGCCACTATGGGTAAGCTGCCGGAGTTGTTGAAAGAGATAAAGGAACTTAAGAAAAAAGTCGCCGAATTGGAAAGCAAATCTCTTAAGGAATGA
Organism: Bacillota bacterium; assembly: GCA_003501335.1. GTDB lineage: Bacteria > Bacillota > UBA4882 > UBA8346 > UBA8346 > UBA8346. The sequence continues at coordinate 8,120 of DNPQ01000252.1, read as the reverse complement.
AGCGGCTGTCTTAAAAAGTAAGTTAAAATTAATAAAATATACAATATATAGCACCATTGAATCAACTAGCTTATATATTGTATATTTTTTTCATAAAATTTACTTTTGGGACAGCCCATTATCTTTATAAAGTTGTCTTTATAAGGGGTTTTTGTAGAGTGCGAATTATTGATCGTTATATCTGGAAAGAATTCCAACAACAGTTTTTAATCTGTAGCTTGGGTTTTATTGTCCTTGGAATCGGTAAAATCTTTTTTGATTATAACGATTTTTTTATTGGCTACCATATTACTTCCGGTTTGCTGGTTCGATTGGTAGTGAATCAGATCCCCTCGCTTTGGATGGATGTGATGCCTGCTGCGTCGCTATTTGGGATTATTTTGGCGATAGGAAGACTCCTCCGGGAACGTGAACTCGATGTGATTCAGATTTGCGGCCCCTCGTTATTTCGAATCATGCTGCCAATTTTTGTAGGCGTATTTTTGGTTTGCTTCAGTGCTTATTGGTGGAATGATCTCATAGTGCCGGCGGCTAATCACCGCTTTCAAACTGAAATCCGCCGTCTGTCAATGCAAGAAAACATGCCCTTATTTAAGGAAAAAGTGGTTTTTAAGGGGCCTTCCGATCGATTTGTATATTTGGAACAGGTTGACCGTAGGCAGAAAAAAATATCCGGAATTCTTATTTTTGAGGCAAAAACCGGAGGCAGGTGGCCACGGATCATTACAGCTGATTTTGGATATTTGCGAAATGGTATTTGGGAGTTACATCATGGTACGATTCATGAGATGGATAAGGACGGCGTCATAAATTCCGAAGTGAGTTTTCGAAGTATGGAAATTCAAATGACGACCGATAACAATATATTGGTGGGTAATGACAAATCCCCTAACGAAATGCGGACGACCGAATTAAAACATTTAATTGGTGTTTATAAAAGAAGCGGTTTACAGCTTCCAATTTATACAGTTCTTTATTATCAGAAATTTGCCGATCCAATGATAGCCTTAGTTTTAGTTTTTTTGGCGACTCCCCTGACTCTTTTAACAGGACGGCATTCACGCTGGATAGCCATGGTCTATTGCTTCCTGATTATTATGGGGTATTACACGATCCAAGTCATCGGTAGAACCATGGGCTCCAATGGAGTCATCTCTCCTTGGGCAGCGGCATGGGCTCCACATATATTTTTTTTCAGCATCGGTGTCGGATTACTTTGCATGATGGAGCGGAAACGGTAAAGAAAGTTGACGGTCACAGAAGATTCTCCAAATAATCCGGGAAGCAGGTATCATGAATTTAATTTTCAGGCGTATCCTCCCTTTTTTAATAATTTTGGGCATTGCCGGCATGGGATATTTTGGCGGTTGGTGGGATATTGCTTCTGTAATTTCTCAGCCGATTTCTTCAGGGAGACCCAGGGTTCCCAGTATCAATATGATGAAAACCAAACTGACCGGATGGGACCAAGATAAAAAATCCTGGGAGATCGAAGCCCGGCGGATCTGGCAGTCAGCCGATGGTAACATTGTTTATTTTCAAAAAATATCACGCGGAGTAGCATTTTCAATGAAGAATGAGCGAGTTGATTTCATAGCCGGCTGGGCCCGTTGGGAGAGGATACCCGAAATTCTTTACATTGGAGGCGGACTTGAAGCCAAAGTTTCCGACTGTATGGTCAAAACTAAAGAAGCAGAAATTAATTACCGTAACGAAGTTTTAACCACGTCCGCGGGGGTGCAAATGACGCAACAAGATACCCAGGTGACCGCCAAGAGTCTGGAAATAAGATTAGCCGAAGAACAAATGATTCTTGAAGGAGATGTGGTTTTAGTTCAGAATAATAATCGAGTTACTGCCAATGGCATGAAATTTTATCATCGCGATCAGACTTATCAGTTAATTGATCCTAAGGGAGTCACTATCAATCCATGAAGCGGAGCTTGTTGATCTTAGCAGCCTGCGTTTGTATTTTTACAACCGCAGTAAAGGCTGGAAATGAACCGGTGAGAGCGAAAAGTGATAAAATTTGGGGAGACAATAAAAAGAAACTCACCTATCTGGAAGGAAACGTACGGATTGAGCAGGGAACGACTGTTATTACGAGTGACAGTACCCAGGTCGATTTGGATCAAAAAATTGCAACTTTTAAAGATAAATTGCGCCTGAATTCTCCGGAAATTGCTATCACGGCCGATTATCTGGAGTATAATTTTAAAAAAAAGGCTGGTACTTTTTTACGGAATGTGATTGTCAACCGGAATGAGCTCAAAGATGCTCGTGGAAATGTTACCAAGGATGGCTTTAAGCTTACGGCAGAAAATTTTTATTTTGAGTCGGATACTAAAGATTTTAGGGTTCAAAATCAGGGAATGGTTGTACACAAAGATTTTAACGGAACTGCCGATCAGATAGAATATGACGACCCGAAGCAAGAACTATTATTTACAGGAAACGCCACGATAACAAGACCAAGTGGTGAAAGAATCAATGGCGATGAGATTGAAATCAATACGAAAACCTGCAGTATCCTGGTCAAGGAAAAAGCGCGGTTGATCAATGAGGACGTGACAATTACAGGGGACAACCTGAATTATGATTACAAATTAAAACATGGGGTTTTTGGGAATCATGTTATCGTAGAACGGGCTGAAAGCAAAAATGTCGGCGGTAAAGTTACCAAAGAACATTTTAAGCTGACCACAGTAGGACTTTATTTTGAATCGGGCAGCAAAAATTTTGTAACGCAGGGTAAAGGCACATTGGAACATAAAGATTTTGCCGGTTCAGCCGAACATATTGAATATAACGATAAATTGCAGCAAATGAAATTGAAAAATAATGCCTATCTTAAAAGGCCAAAAGGTGAAGAAATTCGTGGTGATATGATTACAATTTATATTCAGGATAAAAGCTTCACTGTTAACAATCATGCTGATATCAATTATAAAGTTGATTCCGATGATAAAGATCAGACCCAAGACTATAAAAAAAGGAAACACTTTCCATGATTGATAATGAGCCGCAAGGAAATCAAAAAGCTGTCAAAAAAAAGGCAACTGTTAAGTTTTTTACGAATGAACATGGGGATCCTTTTTCCTTGGGACCGGAACTCCTGGTGACCGGAGAACGGGAACATTCCAACGACGTAGGTTTATTTGAAATCGTAGAAATGCGAACCCGAAATGTCGAATTTACTTTTCCCGACCCGACAATCTTGGGAGAAAATTTATGTTTGTTATATGGCGTCGGTCCTACAACGGCAGCCAGGTTAAATCAAGAAGGGTATCGGACAATCTATGATTTGACAAAGCACCCCCGCTGGCAACGAGCGGCTTTGGATTTGATCAAAATTATCGAAGCCAAAGATACTCTCCGCTTGGCGTGTTACGGGGCGAGTGATTTTGAATTGCTCAGCTTTTACCGGCCAGAGACCGTACGATTTATTGATATCGAGACAGTGGGTTTATATTATATTCATCCGGTCTTTTTAATCGGCATTCTGGAATTTGAAAACGGTTATGGTCAGATTCGCCAGTTTTTAGCGCGCGACTTTGGGGAAGAGAGGGCGATTCTTTTAGAAGCTTCCCAATTATTAAAAAAAACCAGTATGTTGGTAAGTTACAATGGCCGAAGTTTTGATTTGCCTTATTTAAAGGGGCGGATGCGCTATCATCAATTAGAGGTAAATTTTGATTCTTGGCAACTTGATTTATTGCGACAGGCTCGTAAAAATTACCGCGGGGTTTTACCGGATTGCCGTTTGTTGACTATCGAGAAATGTGTGCTAAATCAAGAACGAAACGATGACATTCCCGGATCAGAAATCGCCCGTTATTATAATTGCTTTTTGGATAGCGGAGATGGCCAATACTTACGACCGATTTTGGAGCATAATGCCCATGATTTATTTTCAATGGCCAAGTTCCTGGGTTTTTTGACCGTCAAAAAAGTGGAAAAGGTGATATCAAATGGAAATTAAAGAGATAACCGGAAACGGATCAGTGTCCGGTCAGTTTTTGATTTTGGAAAATCAAATCCGGACCTCTAAAAACGGCAGTTCCTATTTGGCGCTTAAAATTGGCGATCAAACGGGGCAACTTGCAGTAAAAATCTGGCATGCAGATGAACAACTGTTTCAACGCCTGGATGTGGGGAAAGTGATCGAAGTAAAAAATATTAAGTCAAAGACCTTTAAGGATCAGGTGCAACTGGAATGGGAGGGCAATAATACTCATGCGTTCCAATTACTTACTGATGCTGAAATTGATTATTCTAAGTTTTTACCCCGTTCACCGGGGGATCTTTCAGAATATTGGCGGTTTATCGAAGAACAAGTGGACGGGACCCGGGATCCGCTGCTCCAAAAAGTGCTGGCTGTGTTTTTTAAGGATGAAGCGTTTGCAGCAAGGTTTCGAATTGCCCCGGCCGCTATCAAACGCCATCATGCTTATATTGGAGGCTTATTAGAGCATACCGCCGGAGTCACAGCCATATGCAAGGCTGCCGCCGACTATTATCCCATGGTAAATCGGGATTTACTGATCAGCGGTTCCCTGCTTCACGATATCGGTAAAGTAAAAACCTACCAATGGGAGAGGAATATCGAAGGGACTGACGAAGGTAAATTAATCGGCCATTTGGTTTTAGGGGTTCAAATGGTGGAAGCTGCTTTTACCCATAGTTTGGGGATGGACGAGGCGGGAGAGAAATTTCAGCAACTTAAAAACAGTTTATTGCATCTCCTAGTTAGTCACCACGGGATTATGGAATGGGGATCTCCGATTGAACCCCTGACCTTGGAAGCCTGTCTTCTTCATCATGCCGATAATATGGATGCCCAGGTCCAAAAATATTTATCTTTGATTCGGGGCCAGAATACCGAAAGCCGCTGGACGGCGTATGATCCGAGTCTGGGAAAGTCTATTTTCTTAGGCGCTTTGTCAAATAAGCGGGATGATCGGGCAGAGGAGGCTTAAATATGGATTCTACGGCAAGTATCATGGTTTATATTGGCTTTTTCATTTCGGGATTGGGTTTGCAATTTGTAATCCGCTGGTCACCGGCAATGAATCTTTTGCTGTCCTTTATATTGGCATTGGCATTGCCGCCGGGGTGGAGTTTTGGCTTTATCATCGGTAGTTGGATTAGCTGCTCTTTCGTAACTTTCAAACCCGAACAGGAAAGTCAATTTGAAGAGATCACCACGATCAATTGGCGCCGGATTTTATTAGCCGCCTTGTGGACTTTTGCCGGATTTCTGTTAACCTTAATTTTCTTGTGGAGGCTTAAGATCAGTAATGTTATGGCAATATATCCGCGAGAGGTTGTGGGGTGGGTCTTCTTTGCTTTGGTGGAACTTTGTCTGTACCGGATTATTGCTAAATTGGTCCCGCGGTTATATCGGATTCCACTCGGATACGGTATAGCGGTTCTTAATTTTTTGATGGTATTGTTCTGGATTCTTCCTTTTGATATCTGGAAGATGGGGCTAATTCTATTATCATTATTGATTATATGCCCCTTAGTATTGGTTTTGGTGGATGCGCCCTTTAATGTGGCCCAGGATCCTATATTTCGGAGAAAATAATGAAGATTGCTTTTCATACCTTGGGTTGTAAGGTGAATCAAAATGATAGCCAGGCAATGGCCGAGCTCTTCCGGGGGTGTGGCCATGAAATTGTCCCTTTTGAAGAAGGCGCAGATGTTTATATTATTAATACTTGCGCTGTTACAAAGGTGAGTGAACAAAAGTCCCGCCAAATTATTCGTAAGGGTATGGATTTAAATCCTAAGGCGTTGGTGGTTGTTACAGGCTGTTATGCCCAAACATCCCCTCAGGAGATTGTCGGTCTCAAGGGAGTGCACTTGGTGGTTGGCCTGGCTGATCGTCCACGTTTGGCCGAATTGGTCGGCGAATATTTTGAAAATGGCCATAATCAGGTTCATGTAACCGCCATCGACGCTGTGACAGGGTGGCATGACCTACCGGTTTTTGATCCGCAGGATCGGACCAGAGCCACTTTAAAAATTGAAGACGGGTGTAATGAATTTTGCTCCTACTGCATTGTGCCATATGCCAGAGGACGGGTGCGAAGTATGCCCATCCGGCAAGTCATTGATAGTTTTACGGTTTTAGTCGGCAAAGGGTTTCGGGAAATTGTATTAACAGGTATTCATTTGGGACATTATGGAAAAGATTTAAATAGTCAGCTGGACGATCTTTTGGAGCAACTTTTAAAAATAGCAGGCGATTACCGGATCCGTTTGGGTTCATTGGAACCGAAGGACGTAACGGACGAACTTTTAAATTTAATCGGGAGTGAGGAGCGCATTTGTCAGCATTTGCATATCCCTTTGCAGAGCGGAAGCGATCGTATCCTCCAAAAAATGGGCCGGAATTATGACCTTTCTTATTATAGTGACTTAATCCGTAGAGCACGCAAGGTAAATCCGCTGATGTCAATCGGTACCGATTTAATTGTGGGATTCCCCGGGGAAAGTGATCTGGATTTTGAAGATACTTGTCGGTTTGTCGAAAGCCAGCAATTCAGCAAAGTTCACGTTTTCCGGTTTTCACCCCGTAGCGGAACACCGGCTGCTACAATGCCGGACCAAGTTTTTAAAAAAATTAAAGAGGAACGCAGCCAAAGAATTCAACAAATTGCTTTCGATTCGGCTTTTTTTTACGCCCGGTTTTTTATGGGTAAAGATGTTAAAGTTTTATTCGAAGAAAAAACCGCTGAAGGCTGGAGCGGTTTATCAGGTGAATATTTGAGAGTTATCGCGCATTCAGACCTCGATCTAAAAAATAGAATGCAAACAGTCCGGATTGATGAGCAAAAAAATGATCATTTACTGGGAAGTTTGTGTCTAGAAAAGCAGGATTTTTGAAAATAAAGTCGAAATGTGCAAAAAAGGAGTATTGAGAGATGTCGGATTGTATCTTTTGTAAGATTATTCAAAAGGAAATACCCAGCCAAGTTGTTTTGGAAAATGACAAAATTATTGTGATTAAGGATATCGCCCCGGCGGCTCCGGTTCATTTATTGGTGATTCCAAAATGTCATGTTGACAATATTTGTGATCCAAAACTACTAGAAGAAAATCTTGGTCAGGCTATTCTTGAAGGAATTCAGGAAGTAACGCAGAATATGAAATTAAGAGAAAACGGTTTTCGGGTCGTTGTGAATTATGGGGATGATGCTGGTGAAGCAGTTCCGCATCTCCATTGGCATATTGTTGCCGGAAGAAAACTTGCATGGCCGCCCGGCTAAAGGTTGACAGTATTTATGCATATATAGTATAATATTTGAATGTGATGTTATATTCGAACCGGACACTGCGGTCGGGGTTACGAGGTAGGTGAGCAGTGGAGGGGAGGGAAATATGTGGCTGAAGTTAAGATTGGTAAAAATGAAACTTTAGATAGCGCATTACGGCGTTTTAAAAGACAATGCCAGGTTTCCGGCATTTTAGCTGAGGTTCGCAAACGCGAGCATTATGAAAAGCCGAGTGTAAAGAGAAAGAAAAAGTCAGAGGCAGCAAGAAAGAGAAGAACGACGAAATAAAAGAGGACCCGTCATATGACGGGTTTTATTTTATATCATTTTATTTTAAAACCCTTACGTTTGGGCCGTTTAATTTTTGGAATTTATAAAAATACAGCTTGTTAAATATAAATTCACGGCTCTGAAATTTTTTGATACAATCTGGCGAACCAAAATCTTTCAACAAGGATCAATTATTTATATGTATACATAATTCATGCATGATCGAAAAAGGATTGTGTAAGATCACGTTGAATAATTTGATTCAATTTAAATGGGTAGGGGTGAGATTTTTGTTAAAGTTTAATAAAGATAGTAATACCCTCGAACAAACCGAATACATATATTCGTTGCAGGATGTTGCAGAACCGCATTTGTATCGTTATCTGTTCAATTATGAAGAAGTGCCGAAAGTGCCTTTTAATCACCGTCATGTTCCGATGCGTCCTCCGGAGGAAATTTGGATTACCGATTCAACTTTCCGCGATGGGCAACAAGCACGGGAACCCTATACGGTGAAACAAATTGTTGATATCTACAAATTTATGAACCGTTTGGGTGGCCCCAAAG
>DNPQ01000011.1 GCA_003501335.1 Bacillota bacterium | reverse complement strand
AAATCCGTCAAACCGTTCATCACGTCTACAACAAAAAGAATAATATCCGATTCTTCAATGGCCAACTGAACTTGTTTCTTGATTTCCTGTTCAAAAACGTCGCCGGATTTATCAACCCAACCTCCAGTATCAATTACAGAAAATTCCCGACCATTCCATTCGGACAAGCCATACTGACGATCACGAGTTGTTCCAGACTCTTCCGCTACAATCGCTTGTTTCGTTTTTGTCAGACGGTTAAATAAGGTCGATTTGCCAACATTGGGGCGACCGACTATAGCAACAATATTTCCCATATTCTTTTTCTTTCTTTAATCGAGTTGATAACCAAAGGCTTTTAGCTTGTTTTCTTTGTTTCTCCAGTCCTTTTCAACTTTGACAAACATTTCCAGATAAACTTTCTTGCCTAAAAAAGCCTCCATGTCTTTCCTGGATTCCATCCCCACTTTTTTCAAGGCTTTACCACCATGACCTATAATGATGCCTTTTTGAGTATCTCGTTCAACATAGATGACAGCGTTAATACGAACCAGATTGGGGGCATCTTCGTATTGTTCTACCACCACTTCCGTGGAGTAAGGTATTTCTTTTTGATAATACAAAAGAATTTTCTCACGAATAATCTCCGTCACGAAGAAACGTGCTGGCTTGTCCGTCAGAGTGTCCTTATCAAAATAAGGCGGTGACTCCGGCAACAGTTCCACGATTCGTTTCAAAACATATTCCACATTGAATTTGCGAAGTGCTGACAAAGGAACAAGTTCCGCATGGGGCATCAATTCCTGTAAATAAGCAACTTGCTTTTCCAGACTTTCCTGATCACTTAAATCGATTTTATTGATAATTACGATCACAGGTATATCCATACGCTGCACCTTAGCAATGAAGCTTTCATTTTTATTAACCGTTTCAACCGTATCAGTTACATAGAGTAAAATGTCAGCATCCTGCAAAGCTGAATTGGAAAAATTCAACATAGATTCCTGCAACTTATAATTGGGGACAAGCACACCTGGAGTATCAGAGTAGACAATCTGATAATCTTCTCCGTTTACTATCCCCATGATCCGATGCCTGGTAGTCTGAGCCTTGGACGTAATAATGGAGATTTTTTCCCCCACCAACGTATTCATTAAGGTTGATTTCCCCACATTGGGATTACCCACAATACTTACAAAACCCGCTCTATGCATCTTCCTTTTCCTTTGCAAAAATATACTGTAATCTTTCTGAAAAACAGAAATCCGTCCATTATAAAAACGAACGGATTCCCAATAACGTTTTCGCCTGCAAAGATACGAAAATAGAGGGGAATAGCTATTGCTTTCCGGTAAATCTTATTTCGGATCGTAGCCCCACTTCAAGTAAAGGCCACCCCAGGAAAAGCCAGCTCCAAAGGCTGATAAGATAAGTACATCTCCTTTTTTCAACTGACTTTCATACTCCCATAAACAAAGTGGAATACTGGCAGATGAAGTGTTTCCATATTTCTGAATATTAATCATCACTCGTTCAATGGGAATATCCATAAAGCGAACGATGGCATCAAGAATCCGCATATTCGCCTGATGAGGTACAACCCAGGTCACATCTTCCGGTTTAAGATTATTGCGTTCCTTTATTTCTTCGCAAGCTTCCACCAATCTATTCACCGCCGTTTTAAATACAGCCTGACCTTCCTGATAGACATAATGTTCATCATTATCAACGCTTTCATGGCAAGCAGGCTTAACAGAACCTCCAGCTTTCATGTGCAAATGAGGTAAACCCGAGCCATCCGAATGCATCACGCTATCCATCAACCCATAATCTTCGGTCGTAGGTTCTAATAAAACAGCTCCTGCTCCATCTCCAAATAGCGGACAGGTGGTGCGATCATTATAATTTGTAATGGAAGTCATTTTTTCAGAAGCCACCACAATAACTTTCTTAAAGCGACCTGCTTCAATAAAAGCGGCACCAGTAGAAAGAGCAAAAATAAAGCCGCTGCAAGCAGCACCGATATCATAACCAAAGGCTTTTTTAAGCCCACATTGCTCTGCGATCATCGTTGCAGCAGCAGGTAAGACATGATCTGGAGTATTCGTTGCACAAATCACGGCTTCTATTTCCAACGGATCGGTTCCAGTCTTACGAAGCAATTCCTGAACGGCTTTTGATCCCATAAAAGAGGTTCCTACATTTTCACTCAATTTGCGTCGCTCTTTGATACCTGTCCGGCTCACAATCCACTCGTCGGACGACTCCACGAGTTTACATATATCTTCGTTTGTCACGATCGTGTCAGGAACATATCCACCAACACCCGTAATAACCGCATTCAATTTACTCATTTTTAAAATTTTTGTCCAAAATTACACAAATTCATTGAAAGTGAGCAATCTGTTTTGTAAAAAAACAAAACAAACCGAAATAAAAAAGTCCTGAACAGAGCTCAAGACTTTTTTGTTTTTTTATAATTAACTAAGCAAGAGCAACATTACACTGCTGCAACCTGTTCAATAGCGATTTTACCTCTATAGTATCCACATTCGCCACATACGGTATGGTAAATATAGTGCGCACCGCAATTCGGGCATACAGCCAGAGTCGGAGCTTCAGCCTTGTAATGAGTTCTTCTTTTGGCCGTTCTGGTCTTGGAATGTTTGTGTTTAGGATGTGCCATTTCTTTTTTTACAATTAATTATTATCTATAATCTTCTTTAATTCGTCCCATCTCGGGTCTGTTTGCTTAGAATCCAAATCTTCAAAATCTATAACAGATTCCGAATCCTCAAAATCGATATCGAGATCTTCATTCTCTTCATCTTGATCAACCGGCCCTATAGTAAGATGCTTCTTCAATTTGGAAGACATCATAGGATTGCATTTGCCGGGAGGATGGATGTGCTTAATAGGAATACTCAACGCTATAAATTCATACAAAAACCAAGCAATGTTTATTTCTCCTTCCACTTCTGGAATAATAATGATGTTATCACCTTCTTCAGCATAATCAGAACCTAATTTTACAATCAGACGATCCTGATGAGTGATCGCAAGATCCATATCGTCCAAACACCGGTCACACGGTACTTGAATAATACCCTCTAAATTGAAACTCAAGTCATAATCAGAGCCGTTGTTCTTAACCAACACTTTGGCCAGCACTTTGCCTTTCTGAACTTCCAGACTATCAATCTTCTTGAAATACTCAGTATCCAATATGTAGTCAAAAGAATGATCACCTATTGCCAACGTTTTCAAAGGAATATTATAGCTATCAAACTTGCCCAAAATGCATCGTTTTGTAAAACCTCGCAAAGATAAAGAAATTTATCCTTTTTACCATAAAAACAGAGATAAATTTAGTCCAAATTTTAGCTAATCAAGGATATAGGATTATGCTCAACTAAAACGACGAAACCCCCAGCAATC
>DNPQ01000445.1 GCA_003501335.1 Bacillota bacterium | reverse complement strand
ATTCGAATTCCTTTCCAAATAAAACCCACTTCCTGAAGACTTTCGGCGACCTTTACTCCCAGTGGCATATATTCCCCTTGGTTGTAACGATCACCGATCATTACAACCAAATACCGGTTCGGTCGCAAAATACGGTAAGCCTCAACCCCAAACATTTTGATTTTATCTAAATATTCGCCATACCCACTGCAATTTCCAAAATCGGCCTTTTCATCCGATTTCATATTAAAATGCGTCTCTTTTTTAAAAGCAATTTTTCGGTTCTGGCATCCGTAGGGGGGATCCGTTATAACCGCTGAAATGGTCTCATCAGAAATCGATTTCATAATTTGCAGGCAATCTCCCAAGAACATTTGGTATTGACCGTCCTTTTTGATTTTGAAGTTTGTTGAATCCCTCATGGCCGTATCAATTTTCTCATATAAGTTGACCCATTCCGGATTAATCTCAATTCCCATGGCATTGCGTCCCGTGATCATTGCGCCTAACAACGTACCGCCCACACCGGCGAAGGGATCTAAAATAAATTCCCCTTGTTTGGTAAAAAACTTGATAATTTCGGCCATTAATGCCGGTGGTTTCATGGCGCCATGCATTTTCCGCAAATGATGGGTCCCATCAACGGGAAAATTGGTTTCGTAAATGGTATTGGTCCAATAAAGCCACTCAGAGCCGCTTAAATCATTTAAATTGTTTTCCAACTTTGGTCTCCAGAAATATTTTCTTCTAGTTTTACCAATACAAAAAAAAACTTCCTTCAAAACCAATTGAAGGAAGAATTAATTTTATAATATTTCGATGAAGCATAAAATCCTTTCTTATATAGGAAAAGATTTTAAGGTAGCTCCAATTCTATTAAATCCGGTGGATAATAAATCCGCCGTAAACTTTGATACTGGATCAGAATCGAATCATAAATTTAGTAACTGTTGCGTGTTCAGCTTCATCCCAACCCAAGGCTAAACTCAAACAGTCCGTTCGGTAGTTAATCTGATAAATCTGATGAATCCATAATGATTCCGTGGAACTATAAGTGCCACTATAACCCAATGAATAAAATTTACGCAGCGGGATTTCCCCACTATACATTAAATTCGAGCCGATCTTAAAATCATCCATATAATCGCCCCAATTGTCTCCGCCTTCCAATGTATATAAGCGCAATAAACTCAAGGTAAGATAGGGATGGGGATTATAATCCAGACGATATCCTCCATAAGTTCCGCCATATTCGGTTCCATCGTCATCATTCGAAACCTTACGGCTTAGTACTCCCAACTGCCAACGGCCCAATGGGCTTTTCCAGTACTTTCGGGTAATCGAAAATCCCAGTTCGCTAGCATCATCATTCGCTGAAAAGCTTTTGGAACCGTCGATGTTTGTTACAAACAAAGGTTGATTATAGGTTATTGTATCCTGAATGCCGGCTCCCTCGGAATCAGTAACACCCGAATAAGGAGTATCAAAATAAACCCCCGCATAATTTGAAATATTATCTTTCTTCGCATTCAGTCCCAATTTTAAAGTTGAATAGTCATTCGTACGATATAGAAGGCCAAATCGCCAATCCAAATTTTGATTGATCGGGGCCGAATATCGATATCCAACCGCTAAGCCGTCATCATGACTATAACCCAGTTGAATATCGGGAAACCAAAGATTGGTCATGTCTAAGGTTTTAAATGGAAGATAAAAAACCGGCACTCCTTTTATATAAATAAAAATGCTTTTTAACTCCATATATCGACCGTCATAAACCCCCTCTTTAGCTACAAATTGATATTCCGGGTGGGTCCTATCACATCGAGTCACCTTAAGATTCTTGAAATGATATAACGCTCCATCTAGAGTCATACTATCCGCATGAACCAATGCATCACGACTTTGGGTGTGCAAAATCATGGAAACCGCTCCAGAGGAACCAGTACCATTTTTCAAATCATAGTCTAAAGTTTCAGTTTCTAAAGTTTCATTCCCATTGTTAACTTTAACTTCACCAAAAGCCTTAGCCAATCCGCTTTTGTTGTTATAATTCACTTGCCTGGCTGTCATCGAAAGTCCATCGGGAGATTTCACCCCAACTCCACCAGTAACCTGTGCCTCACCCGTATTCAAATCGTAGACCAATCGTTCAGCCCGCAAAACAATGCCGGTCTGTGATGTTAATTTAACATTACCGGAAGCTTCTACCAAACCAGACTTTTGATTATAGCGAATCTGATCGGCCTCAATGGCGCCAAGATTATAGGTAACTTTGACATTTTTCTCAGCAATCGTGGTACCCGATGCCAAATCCGTCTTTACAAAGCCTTCCGCCACAATATTGGCTTCCGTCTCGGCGGCAAAAACGAAACGGTCATTCCCCCCAAAAAGATGAATCACCATGATAGATAAAAAGATCCCCAAAATTGCCAAGAATTTATTAATTGGTTTCTCCTCCGGTCGTTATTGGATTGTATAAATTCTTACCGGTTCCTTAACTTGCAAATAAAACTCAGTTCCCTGGAGAATTTTCTTTTCTTTTCCCTTTACCGCAAAGCCAAGCAAGATCCCCCCCGGACCAAAGGCTATCATTCCAGCTGCGCTTGCACCCACCGATAAACGGCGGGAATAGTCCATACTTCGGGCCTTTGAACCATAAATCATCGCAACAGGAGTCCCATCCAAAGCCTTAATTTCAGCAAAATCCAACATCAATTTAGCATCTCGGCCCCAATTTTCCGGGCGATTTACCGCTTCGAGGGTCCCGTCTCCTGTTAAGCCTTGTGGAAATACCACAAAATCATTAACAAAAACCGACTCTACAACTTCAAATTGAAATCGAGTGCCGGGTTT
>DNPQ01000339.1:2672-7948 GCA_003501335.1 Bacillota bacterium | reverse complement strand
CCAAATTAGAAATTAGCTTTGGCATTTCTCATGTTTGATTATAAGCCCAATTGAAAATTAAGTAAAGGCTTTAGCTTCGGAACTTTTTCCAAAATTCAAAAAATAAAATACCCGATTTAGCAATTGGTGTCCACATTATAGCCTGGATTGGGAAAATAACCAACGCATCAATTCGGGATCTTTAAAAGCCTTGACCCAACAACTGTGACCCGTCATCTTATATACCGTATAACGAGGCTTAGCTCCGGCATCAATAAGCGCCTTGTCCATCAACTTTGAACAATTTGGATTGACCGCCAAATCGAGCGCTCCATGAAAAATCCAAATAGGAAGGTGTTTAAAGCGAATCACCTTGGTCCCGTCACCGCATCCGGCAAACGGAACCGCCGCTGCAAACATTTGAGGGTAACGGGCTATTAAATCCCAAACCCCGGAGGCACCACTGGATAGTCCCATAAGATAAATTCGTTTTGAATCAATTAACGGATCTTGCTTCAAGCGGAAAAGCAACTCCATTGTCAAACGCAACGGGACAGTCGGTTCCGGCGCCAAAGGAACCATTTGAGAATAACTTTCCCGTGGAACCCAGTTTTGGCTTGCAGGACATTGGGGAATCATCACAAAGCACCGATAAAGCCTCCGATTGTCCGGCTTTTCGAAAAAGGGACCGCCATATTTCAGTTGATTAATATTATTACTCCCCCGTTCCGATGTACCGCTTAAAAAAATCACGAATGGATATTTTCTTTTAAGATTGGATTGAAGAGGCTCTAATAGTCGATAATACAAAACCTGTCCTTTTTTATTCCTGAATTCACGGCCCTTAAAATCCGGTGAGGCATCCAGCAATCTTTGTATTTTTTTATTGGACTCATCTTTAATAGAAATGATGCCAAATATGATAATGACCAAGATCACTATTAAAATGCTTATCCAGCAAACTACGAAACCTCTTTTACTCCTCATAGCGCCTCCATTATAATAACCATGAATTTTCCTTATCATTATTCAATTTCTCGTTCTTATGCACAAAAAATGTGCTATACTAATCCTTAGTGATTTTTTTTGGTTAGACTTGTAGATGCTGTCTACGGCTAATCAAAAGGTATATCATTTTGGAGGCTGCTGGAAAAATGAGTTTTAATTATCTCAATCCGAAAGCGGAAACTCGAAAAAGCAATATCTCTAATTGCGGTACTTTTGCCAACCAAGAAATACAGAAAGGTGAATTAATAGCTATCTTTGGCGGTTTTGTGATGGATACTGAAACAATTAAAACATTGCCTGAGGCAGCCAAATATATGGTATTGCAGGTTGACAAGCATCAATTCATCGGTTCCCGAAAAGTTGATGAATTTGGCGATGGTGATTATATTAATCATTCTTGCCAACCCAATGCGGGGATTAATGGCCAAATTTATTTGGTTGCCATGCGTGATATCGCTGTCAATGAAGAAATTACTTTTGACTACTGTATGACCATTTCCGATGATTTATTTGCTAAGATGGAATGTCATTGCGGGACCAAAAATTGCCGAGGAATTGTGACTTCCGATGATTGGAAACGGAAGGACCTGCAAGATAAGTATCAGGGTTATTTCTCATATTACATACAACAAAAAATAGTCAATCTTTCAATTGAGCCGTTGAAACATAACGTCCATTCGTGAAGGAAGATCCCCTTCGTTTCGTTGGTGATCCAATCCTGTTGGTGAATCATTTGAGTTAGGAAACTTAAGAATGAAAAGTGTGCTTACCGATCAAGTTCTGATATTGTTTTTATTGATGCTTGTCGGCTTCATTGCCCGCAAGAAAAAACTTTTAAATAATGAGCTCAATGCGGGTATCACTGAAATTTTACTTAACATCACGACCCCGTTCATGATTGTTGCTTCATTTAATCTTAAGTTTTCTTCCTCAATTTTTCATAATGCGATTATCCTTTTTGGAGCTGCTGTAATGGCTCATATGATATCAATCTTGGTCGGCTTTCTGATTTTTCGAAAAGGTCCGGTCGCTGATCGTAAAATACTTCAATTTGTCACTATTTTCTCCAACACGGGTTTTATGGGGTTACCGGTCTTAGGTAGTTTATTTGGTCCAATGGGTGTCTTCTACGGTTCAATTTATGTAGTTGTTTTTAATATTTTTGTTTGGTCTTTGGGGGTATGGATATTTACAGGTAAAGAAGGATTCCAATTCTGGAAGGTGCTGGCCAATCCTGCTTTAATCGGGGTTTTTATCGGTTTCATTATTTTCTTAGGTTCGATTTCTCTTCCGGCACCCCTCTTTCAAACTTTGGATATGATAGGCTCCATGACCACACCCTTATCCATGATTATCATTGGATCAATGCTGACTGAGCTAAAACTAAAAGAACTATTTACGGGTTGGACGCTGTATTTCGGCGTCGCCTTTCGATTGCTCATTATGCCGTTACTTACTGCCTTTTTATTGTATTCCCTAAGTATACCCGAATATCTGTTGAAAATATGTGTTACTTCTGTAGCTATGCCGGCAGCTACCATGACCGCCATTTTTTCCGAAAAATATCATGGTAATACAATTCTGGCTTCGCGGATAATTTTTATAACAACTGCCTTATCTTTGCTGACGATACCTATTATCAGTATGATTATTGAATTCATTTATGAATAAATTCATAAGGGATGACGCACACAATGTCAATTAAACGGGCTTTACAATGGGTAGCTTTTTGGGCCGCTATGGCGCTTCTTTTTGATCTTGGTATTTATTTTTGGCCCGCGAAACAAATTGCAGCTATTTTTCATCTACAAAATTACTTCTGGCCGGGCCGGGAATATGCGCTGCAATTCTTGGGCGGTTATATTATTGAACAAAGTCTGAGTTTGGACAACCTTTTCATTTTTTTGCTGATTTTTAGCAGTTTTAATATTCCTGATGTTTACCAAAGAAGAGTTCTCAATTACGGCATTATTGGGGCCGTCATTTTACGGTTGATCTTCATTGTTCTGGGTGTCGCAGTCGTCAGTCGTTTCCATTGGATTCTTTACATCTTCGGCCTGTTATTAATCTTCAGCG
Organism: Bacillota bacterium; assembly: GCA_003501335.1. GTDB lineage: Bacteria > Bacillota > UBA4882 > UBA8346 > UBA8346 > UBA8346. Next base: position 4,885 of record DNPQ01000339.1, on the reverse strand, counting down.
GTTTCAAAATGTTCTTTGGAGAGGAGAAAGCCCCGGAATTTCAATCCAATCATCCGGTTTTCCGATTACTGGGAAAATTAATCCCCGTTTCGACAACGCTGGAAGATGAAAAATTTTTTGTTCATAAAAATCGTATCCTTTATGCTACGCCACTCTTGGCAATCTTAATCATTATCGAATTTTCGGATATTTTATTTGCGATTGATTCCATTCCGGCGATATTTTCCATTACCACCAATCCCTTTATTGTGTATACCTCAAATATTTTTGCCATCCTGGGCCTCAGGAGTCTGTACTTTGTTTTAGAAAAATTGCACAGCGCCTTCCGGTATGTCAAATATGGGGTTGCCTTAATTCTCGTATTTACGGGGTTCAAACTTGCGGCCCTGTTTTTCAGCTTTGAAATTTCAATCGGTTTATCTATCACAGTCATTTTCGGGATCCTAGTTCTCAGTATATTGGTTTCAGTGTTCCATCCCGAGAAGGCTTAGACTTAAAGAGTTTAAAGTATCAATGCCCTTTTCAAAAGTCCATTTTCCCATGCCCCATATATGGAGTCTGCTTTGGTGATACCGGTTGAGGGTTTGACGATGCCCTATACTGATAATTGTAGTATTTTTTAACCTATCGTGGATCTGTTGGTAAAGAAAGCCCTCGGTTGGTTCATCCAACGCTGAAGTAGCCTCATCAAGGAAAAGCCACTCCGGTCCCTGCAATAATGCCCGAACAAAAGCAATGCGCTGCTGTTCTCCTAAGGAAAGGACTTGAGACCAATTTTCAGATGCATCCAGTCGAGCGACAAATGCATTCAATTTACAGTCATTCATAAACTCTTTCAATACTTTATCAGTTACAAAGCCGGACATCTGAGGATACAATAAAACTTCCCGCAAAGAACCCAACGGTAAATATGGTTTTTGAGGCAAAAATAAAATCCCTTCATTTTGAGGCCAATTCAATCTACCATTGGCAAACGGCCAAATGCCCGCTAAAGTCCTTATCAACGTACTTTTCCCGGAACCGGAAGGGCCGGTGATTAAAAGGTTTTCACCGCTGTTAAGTTCAAAGTCCAATTGTTCAATTAACGCTTCCCCATCCGGCCTGCGGATGGTCATCTCAGAAACTGAGAATCCGGAATTACGATTATATTTCCTACTAATCATAGTTTTTCCTGAAATAAGCTCCATCCCCTCAATATGATTACGAAAGTCCAGCAGCCGATCCCGAACCGCTTGCCATTCCGCTATGGATGAATAGCTGTTAACAAAATACGATAAAGAATCTTGCACTCTGCCAAAAGCGGAGGCAATTTGAACTAACCCCCCCAATTGAATTTGGCGACTAAAATAACGGGGTGCGGCCACTAGAAACGGAAATATCACGGCCAACTGAGAATAACCCGATGTTAACCAGGTTAATCTTTTTTGTCTCTTCATTAACGCCCAAAAGTTTGCAAATACATTTTGAAAACGTTCCTCAAAAACGTGCTGCTCGTGTTTTTCCCCACGATAAAAAGCTATGCTTTCCGAATTTTCCCTGAATCGTACCAGACTAAAACGAAAGTCGGCTTCATAATGCTGTTGATCAAAATTGAGTCTTACAAGTGGCCGCCCAATCTTGGCAGCCAGCCAAGTACCCATTACAGCATAAGCGAGCGCCGTCCAAACCATGTATCCGGATATCTTCCAAAGATGTCCTCCCAAAATAATGGGTAATGTACCGGAAAGCTGCCATAAAATGACTACAAACGAGCCTAAGGTAACAACGGCTTTTAAACATCCGATCGCCAGATTTAAAGTCGTGGAAACAAACATTTTGATGTCCTCGCTAATGCGCTGATCCGGGTTGTCCGTCTTATTATGGAGCAATTGCAAGCGATAATAATTTTGGCCAGACAGCCAATGTCTTACATAGTGGTCGGTCATCCAACGCCGCCATCCAATCTCAAGCACTTGTTGAAAGTATTGTTCATAAACAGAAATTACGATATAAACCCCTGCTAATACAGTGAAATAACCCAAGGCATGGAGAAATACAGTCTTGTCATATTTCTGCAAAGCATTATAGAAAGTATTATTCCAGGAATTTAATAATACCAGAATATACACGTCTCCTAAATTAAGAGCAATAATCAGGATTAATAAGCCTTTCGCTTTCCATTTATCATTGGATTGCCAATAATCCCGGATTAACTTCCAGGTTTCTTTTCCAAA
>DNPQ01000339.1:0-2356 GCA_003501335.1 Bacillota bacterium | reverse complement strand
TCTTTTCCAAAGCTGGCATCTCCAAAAATGTGTCTGAATCTTTTCATAAGCAAGCTCCTTAAGTCTTCCATTCAGTCCTATAGGGTATTAAACGGCTATTCCTTTTATCAGTTGCAGGTTGATTATTCCAAAACTTAAAGTCCAACCCAATCGCAGCAATCTATTTATATTGCAAATAATAAAAAGGATTTAGGACTTTTTCCCCGAAAACTTTTGTCAAAGGTCAAAGAATAATTTGATTGATCCTAGAAAATAGCGCTATATTCTAAAATTTATTGAGGTGGTGCAGCGCATGGATTTTTTTAATTTTGTCGCTCAAATCTCACCGCTTGCCGCAACTTGCTTTTCCGTTGGCATCCTCTTATTATTGGTAGAGATGATCCATCCCGGATTTGGGGTTCCCGGTATCACCGGTATTGCTTTACTGTTTTTGGGAGTATTTCTTTCAGCCCGGACCTGGTCTGAAGTATTAGCTCTGACCTTAATCATTCTTGGTTTAATCGGACTCGCTTTGTCCTTTGTGTTAAACTCCGCCAAAAATGGTTATCTCTCCAAAAAGCTCATTCTCCAACACAAATCGGTTAAAGAGTCCGGATATGTGGCAGTCAACGAACGGGGTGACCTTTTGGGTAAAGAAGGCACCGCTATGACAATTTTACGTCCCTCCGGTAAAGCCGACTTTAATGGTGAGATCGTGGATGTAGTTACAGAGGGGGAATTTATTCCCGCAAAAACACCGGTCCGGGTGATCAAGGTTGAAGGCAGTCGCAGCGTCGTCCGAGCTTTCGATAAAAAATAGCTTTGGTTTCCATAGCTTATGAAATCTAAAAATACAATCAGAGCAACCGGAAATGAGTTTCTAATCGAGATTTTGACAAATCAATTATAATCAGCCCTTTTTGGGTAAATATAATATAGTATAGGGAGGTTTTTGTTACAATGGAAATCTTGGGACCGATTTTAATCATCTTTGCGATCATCATTGTACTATCGATTTTTTTCAGCTTTTTTCCGCTTGGTTTATGGATCTCTGCCCGGGCCGCCGGGGTGCAACTGGGTATATTTAATTTAGTAGGAATGCGGCTGCGTCGGGTCATTCCCAGTCAAATCGTTTTGCCCCTCGTTAAAGCAGTCAAGGCAGGTCTGGATCTCAATGCCAATCAGCTTGAAGCCCATTTCCTGGCCGGTGGAAATGTTGATAAAGTGGTCAATGCCCTGATCGCAGCTCACCGTGCCGATATGAACCTAAAATTTGAACGGGCCGCCGCCATCGATTTGGCTGGACGTGATGTCCTGGAAGCTGTAAAAATGAGTGTTAACCCCAAAGTCATTGAAACTCCCAATGTCTCGGGAGTCGCCAAGGATGGTATCGAATTATTGGCCAAAGCCCGGGTAACGGTAAGAGCCAATATTGACCGCTTAATCGGCGGCGCCGGTGAAGCCACCGTACTCGCCCGGGTCGGCGAAGGTATCGTCACCACAGTAGGTACTTCCCCATCTTACAGTGAAGTGCTCGAAAATCCCGATCGTATTTCTAAAACTGTGCTCAGTAAGGGGTTAGATGCCGGAACGGCCTTTGAAATCTTATCAATTGATATCGCTGATGTTGATGTAGGCCGCAATATTGGAGCCCAACTCCTGACGTTAAAGGCTGAGGCTGATAAAAACATTGCCCAGGCGAAGGCAGAAGAACGGCGGGCCATGGCCGTCGCCAAAGAACAAGAAATGAAAGCGGTCGTTGAAGAAATGCGGGCTAAAGTCGTGGAAGCCGAGGCTGAAGTGCCAAAAGCCATGGCAGCCGCTCTACGGGAAGGTAAAATGGGCGTCATGGATTATTACAACATGCAAAACGTCATATCAGATACCCAGATGAGAAATTCCATCTCGACTACAGAAAAACCGGAAACACCGGGAAGTGATAAGAAATGAGGGACCCCTGGGAGACTGACGTTCCAATTGAAGAGGTGCCCTTAGAAGCTCAATCCCAAACCGTGATAGCCAAACCCAAGATCAATAAAATGAGCAAAACGAATCTGGCTGTCACTGTACCGTCATCCAATGAGACAAAAAAAGATTTATCCCCTAAAAATCAGCCGCCTGAACCGGGTCCTCCCAATTCATCACTGGCTGATTCCAATATGTTTTCATTCAACCGGGAAAATCTCCTCCAGGGTGTTATCTGGGCGGAAATTCTCGGTAAACCTCTTTCTAAACGAGGTCGGTTCTAACTTGCTTCTTCTCAGGAAAACGATTTTAAAAAAATACCCTTTCCGAGTGGAAAGGGTATTTTTTTCATTGATCTTATCAGGGCATTTTAAACCAATCGAAGGGTTTAATATTTTTGACAGTATCGGAT
>DNPQ01000454.1 GCA_003501335.1 Bacillota bacterium | reverse complement strand
ATTGGGTTGTTTTGCCGGCATTCATCGCCGAGTATCTAAAATAAAGTTTAGCCATTTTGATCCCCTGTACTTTTTTGCTGAAAATATTTTACCATAAAAAAAGGGAAAAGGTAAGACTCGAGCCTCTTTTTACCCATCCGACCGAGCTGATTCATTACCATTCGATTCTACTTATAATTAGGAACATATTTTTGGATTATACCTAATTGTGTATTCAAATGTATCGGCTTACTTATATAATCATCCATTCCTGCCTGGAGGCATTTTTCCCGATCACCTTCCATTGCATTGGCAGTCATGGCGATAATAGTCGTGTGCTGCAAATCCCCTTCCATCGATCGAATCCTGGCTGTGCATTCATAGCCGTCCATTACCGGCATTTGGCAATCCATAAAGACTAGGTCATAATCCTTTTGAGCCATTATCTTTAGAGCCTCCTGTCCATCAGCGGAAATATCACAGCTTAATTTATTATTTTTCAACATCTTGGTCACTAATTTTTGATTGATTTGATTGTCCTCGATTAAAAGGATTCGCGGTCCATAGTTCTCCACTTCCAATGACTGAGATTGCTTTGAAACAAGAGCGGGATTTTCGATTCTTTCCTCTAAACCTTCTTGCGGCTTTTCCTGGACTTCCCAACCTAAAACCCTCCCTTTGATTGTAAAATAAAAGGTCGATCCTTTTCCGGGTATGCTGGAGACGTCAATTTCGCCCCCCATGATTTCTACTAATTCTCTGGAAATTGCCAAACCGAGACCCGATCCGCCGTATTTCCGAGTGGTTGAAGCATCCACCTGCATAAATGGCTTAAATAACTTTTCCTTGTCGGCTTCGGTAATACCAATACCGGTGTCGGATATATTAAATTTCAATACAGCAACCTGATCTACTTTTTCAACCACCTCAACCGTTATACTGATTTCTCCCTCCCAGGTAAATTTAATGGCATTTCCAATCAAGTTGTTAAGTATCTGGCGCAACCGGGTCGGAGCTCCTTCAATGGTATCCGGTACTGCGACGTCTATCGTAGCATAAAGACGTATCCCTTTGGTAGAAGCCCTCGGGAGAAAAAACGAAATCACATCGTCAGTGATAGTTCTTATTTGTAAAGGTATTTTCTCCACCTTCAGCTTCCCAGCCTCAATCTTTGAAAGATCCAATATATCATTAATTAAATATAACAAAGTTTCCGAAGCCGATCTCGCTTCATATACAAAGTCCCGTTGTTCCTCGGAAAGTTGGGCCTAACCCAGTAAATCCAAAAAGCCAATAATTCCGTTCATCGGTGTCCGGATTTCATGAGACATATTGGCTAAAAATTGACTTTTCATAACATTGGCAGCTTCGCCATCTCTTTGGCTCTTATTAATTCCAGCTCGCTTTGTTTCCGTTCTGTAATGTCCAGAATAAAACCCCTGAGCCCAACAGGAACGGAATTATAAATAATTAAGGCAGTAAACCCAAGCACCGGAAATTCTTTGCCATCCCCGTCCATTGCCGTATATTCGATATAACCGCTATCATTGTTAAGTACTCTCTGCTGCAAATAATTGATCAGGTGTTCCTTATCCCTCGGTATGGCTAAATTGACTATATTAACACCGGCGAATAAATCCTCTGGAGCAAATCCAAAGCGGGTAAATGCATGTTGATTTGCATAAGTAAAATTGCCGGATAAGTCCGATTCGAAAATGGTCTCGGGGAAAAGTTCAGCCAATTGTTTAAAGCGCTCTTCGCTACGGCGTAACTCTTCTTCCACCGCCTTTTGGCGGCTAATATCAATATGAGTGCCGATCATTCTTATTGGCTTACCATTTTCATCCCAAGAGACAACTTTTCCCCGGTCGAGCATCCATACCCAACCGTCTTTATGTTTCATCCGCATCGGGCATTCATAAATTACCGTTTCTTTCGCCAGATGTTTATTAATATTTTGCTCAGCGATCTCCAAATCCTCCGGATGCGTCAGGTTTCGCCATATCGCTAAACTAACCGGAGAAATTTCCGCTAATGAGTAACCCAAACTTTGTGCCCACTGCTCATTAAAATAAATTTCCTGGGTTTGCAGCTGGATATCCCAAAGACCGATTTCCGCACTGCTAGTGGCAAGATTTAACCTTCTCTCGCTTTCCTGTAAGGCATTTTGCATGATTTTACTTTCCGTTGTATCTTCATAAACCGTTGCAAACTCCCCCCGGGGAGGGGAAAAAGCAAATACTTTGAAATATTTATTAAATTCCTTAGACCAATATTCCATCTGCAAGGGTTTCCCAGTCAGACCCACTTCGCAATATTGGTGAATCAATTCTTCCTCAATTGACGGATTGATTTCCAACGCTGTTTTACCGACAATTTCTTCTTTGCTTAAATGCATCATGATTTCATAGGCCTTATTAACTAATAAAAACCGGAAATCAACACTTTTGCCTTGATCATTACAAACCACTTCATGAAGGGCAAAACCATTGGTCATGTTTTCAAAAAGTAGCCGAAACTTTTCCTCACCGTCTCGCAGCTTTTCC
>DNPQ01000209.1 GCA_003501335.1 Bacillota bacterium | reverse complement strand
GGATGCAGCAATAAAGCCCGCGCCAAAGATACTCGCTGCTTTTCACCGCCGCTTAAAAAATAAGGAGAGCGTTCCCAAAGGTGCGTTATTTCCATAATTTCCGATAACTCTGCCAGATACTTCAATACCCGGGGCTGGCGGGCCACACCCTTCACTCTGGCGCTGAATAAAATATTTTCCCGTACATTTAAAAAAGGATATAGTAAACTATCCTGGTATGCAAAACCCAAAAAACGTTTTTCCGGTGGAACATCCGTAATATCTTTCCCATCAGATAATATCTTGCCCTGAACAGGAATGCGAAGGCCGGCAATGAGTTCCAACAGCATAGTTTTTCCGGAACCGGTTGACCCGGCAATAACTAAATACTCACCTTTATAGAGTCGAAAGCTAATATCCTGCAACCAAAAAACACCGGCGGCATGTGAAATTTGATGCAACTCCAAAAATGGGATATTCATCGTTTCTCCTGGCGGGTGAGTATTTTAAAAGCAGTCAAGACTAGCATGGCCGTAAGAAATAGAACAATTGCAATGGCTAATGCGAAACGAATTTCCCCAATCGACATATTTAAAAAAATAGCCGCCGACAAAGTCTCGGTTTTCATTCGGGTGACACCGGCTAGCATGGCGGTAGCTCCAAATTCCCCTAGAGTTCTGGCCCAAGTCATAGCAACTCCCGCTCCAATTCCTCGCCTAGCCATCGGCAGGGTGACCCTTTTAAAAACCTCTGCCGGTGTGCAGCCGAGAGTGCGGGCTATTTTTTCGTATCGAAGATCAATAGCCTCAAAACCTTCTTTAAAAGTTCTCACCGCGAATGGAAAAGCGACAAACCATTGAGCTATAATCACTCCCCAAGCCGAAAAAACGATATTGATCCCAATTTTCGCCAAATTACGGCCCAAAATCGGGCCAAACAAGATCAATAGCGCCATCCCCGAAACTAACGGCGGCAAAATCAACGGTAGATCCAACAACGTATCCAAAATTACTTTCCCCGGAAATACATAACGGGCTAAGATGTAGCCGCACGGCATGGCAGTCCCCACCGCTACCGCAGTTGCAATGCATGTTGTTTTTAAGGTGAATTCCAGTGCAAACCGGAATTCTGAATTTTGAAATAGCGTCCAATATGAATCTTGAGCGCCATATAAAATCAGTCCTATAAAAACCAAACTGAAAAAAGCAATGACAACGCCAAATATCAGCCAAAAAAGCATATGGAGCCAGTAGCCAGTTAACCATTGAAACCTGTTAAAACGCGACCAGTTACAATTTGGTCTTGAAACCATATTTTGTAAATACGGCAGGGCCTTCTGTCTTGGCAAACTCCATAAATGCTTTGGCCGCATCTTTTTGAGAGGTAAAGCTGAGAATGGCGCAGGGAATTTCATCAATTGAATTCTGGGACGGATCAATCAAGATCATATCCAACTTGGCACTATTTTTGACTGCATCACTGTATTCGACAATTCCAGCGTCACCTTGCCCCATTAGTAAAGCGGTGGTGACTTTCATCGGCGTTTCCACCAAAGCCAAAGTATTTTTTTCAATCTCACTACTGATTCCCAATTTATTAAACACTTTAGCCGCCGAAGCCCCGATTGCTGTGGCCTTGGTATCCGGCAGCACTAGTTTCACTCCCGGTTTGGCAAGATCGGTGACCCTGTAAATTTTTGCCGGATTTCCCTTTGGAGTGACAATGACCGGAACATGATAAGCTAGAGGGCCGGCCATTTCAAGTATGTAACCGGCTTGTTTGGCCTTAGCCAGAAACGGCATGCCGCCGGGAATAAAAATATCGCCTTTTTTGCTCAATTCAAGTTGACTATATAGGCCACCAACATTGTTAAAAGTCATTTCCACCTTGACGCCGGTCTTTTGTTCATAAAGTGCGCCGAGCTCTGTTACAGGATCTTTAAGGCCCGCCCCTACATAGGCAAATAAAGTGGGTTTTCCATCCGCCATGGCATTACCGGTAAATAAAGCTCCTAGCATTAACAACATTACGATAAAATTGCCTTTTACAGATTTAAACATTAAAAACATCTCCATATTTTTATTAACTAGACCTAAGTGATACATTATTTTGGAAGCGCTATACTAGTTGTCCATCTCCATCCGGCAACCGATATCGGCCGGTTTGCCAAAATATACCGCAGTCGTTACAATAGCATCGATACCGGTTTTAGCATATTCTCCGATATTATTTTCATGAATACCGCCTGCAGCCAAAATCACCAGTTTGGGATTGATCGCACGCAACTCTTGAACATACTGTTGCAAATCTGCAGCAGCAATTTTGTCAAATTGGACACCGTCAATTCCTGCTTTGCAAAACCGGAGCGCTTCATCTAAGGATTCCGCTTCTGCCAGAATTTTCTTTTCGCAAACTTTCGCTTTTAGCTCCGGAACCAATCTTAAAAATTGTTCTTCATCGCCGATAAAGTTACGGTGTTGTTTAAATATCAAAACCGTTTCTGACAAACCAAGACGGTGCGGCAGACCACCGCCACATAAAACTGCTTTGATTGAGAGCTCTTTGGCGCCCGGAAAATTCTTGCGGGTCGTAACGATACTAATCCGGGGGTTCACTTTCGTAGCTTGGTCGACAAGTTTCCGGGTGCGAGTGGCTATCCCTGAACAATATTCAAAGATATTCATTACAGCTTTCCAAAACATATGTAAATCATTTGCCGACCCTTGCGCTTCAAAAAACACTTCCTCCGGCGCAGTCCTTGTCCCGGACGGCAACATCTTTATTACATCAAGCTGCAATTTACCAGTTATTCGCGCCGCTTCCTCCGAACCACATAGCACCATCGCCTCCCGTCCAAAGAAACGGATCCGACCCCGGTGTTCTCCGATACCCATAATGAAGGTTGTTAAATCGAGGTAAGGAACATCCTCTTTTATGATTTTCTCTAATGTCTCATCGGTGATATAGGTCACTTGGCCAACTCCTCTCAAAAACTTTCAAAAAGTATTTTATGTAATAATAATGTCATATATTGTTTTCAATACTAGAATAACCAAACAAAAACAAACATAACATAACTCAATTATTATTATAGATGGTTTTATTCTTAAAATCAACTATAATTATTTCAAATATCTCGCACAAATCTTACATTGATAATTGCTCCGGGTTTTGAATCTTCACAACGTTTGATAGAATGCTTAACAAAATAAAAGACAGTCCAGCATATTCCTACAGACTGTCTTTTTAACATCGAAATTTGGGTAACAACTAATTGCACGATAAATATCTTCCTTATCCTTCCAAGATATTATTCTTTGCTCCAATTATTTAAGCAAGCTGTTTCTAGCCTCTTTTTTAATGGAAAGCCCATATTTCAGAGGATGATCAGTTATAGCCGATTTTACCACCAATTCAACACATAATATTTAAGAAAAATCCCATTCTAAATTGAGCAGAGACAATTTTGGAGGTATCATTTTTGCCAAGAAGAAAAAATCAAAGGTTGGATTCCCCCAAACAAAAATTATCCCCCACCATGACCACCGGCTCATTGGTTTTGGTGGCGGTCGGTAGCATTATCGGGGCCGGTTTCTTTTTAGGTTGCGGAGTTCCACTTTTCAATACAGGGAAAGCAGCTATTTTAGCCTATTTACTGGGCGGCATCTTTATGGTTTTAATTATTTCCATTTTAGCGGAAATAGCTTCCGTGGAACCAATTGAGGGCGGATTCAGCGCCTATGCGGAGGAATATTATGGGCCCTGTCTTGGTTTTGTTTCCGGTTGGATGTATTGGACCTCCGGAATATTAACAATGGCAAGCGAAGTGGTAGCTGCATCCATCTTTACCAGGCTATGGCTACCTTTTCTCCCATTATGGACGTTTGCCATTTTTTACAGTGTGATCATGATACTGATCAATACCCGTGATACCACGGGTTTTGCTCGGACTGAGGGAACATTATCCATCCTTAAAATATTGGCGCTGGCAGCATTTATTGTTTTTGCCGGATACGGGTTTACTAAGTTGTTTCTCGCATCAAATCCCTTGTTAAAAAAGGCTTTAGAACAAAGCCCATTTTTTGCCCATGGTTGGCAAGGCTTTTGGTCCAGCCTACCCTTCGTCATGTTTGGCTATACAGGAATCTCCGTTTTAGCTATGGCTGCAGCGGAGACCCGTGAACCGGAAAAAACGATCCCCAAAACCATTCGCATTATTGTCATCTTCATTCTCGGGCTCTATCTCTGTTCTATCTTCTTAATCACTTTATTACTTCCAGTTGGAAGTACGGGTACAAAAATCAGCCCGTTCATTTTAACATTAAACAGGCTTCATCTCTCATGGCTTGCATTGATAATGAACGCAGTAATCCTTATTGCCGCCCTCTCCAGTATGAACACTGCTCTTTATGGAGTTACCCGGATGTTGCGTTCGTTGGGTCAACGCGGCGACGCGCCATCAAGGGTATCCAGTTTAAATCGATGGGGCGTGCCGACTGCGGCATTATGGGTGAGCAGTATCGCTCTGGGACTTACCATCACTCTCTCTTATTTTCTACCCCAGACCGCATTTACCTCATTAAGTGGGGCCACCAGCTTAGTCTCTATGTTCAACTGGGGTTTAATCGCCCTGATCCACATCCGCTTTCGTAAAAGAAACCGGACGCAGCGATTTTTCACCCTATGGGGATATCCATGGACATCCTATTTGGCATTCATTCTCGCAATAATCGTGATCGCATCCGCATGGCTGATGCCAGGTCAGCGTGTTGGTTTGATTGGACTCTTTGTACTTTTTAGCCTTTATAGCCTTATGTATCGTATAAAAGCTTTTAATGCTAAAAAACAAGCTATAAATTAAATATCAGTCCAGCAACATATCTTACGCATATGCCTTACGTTCCAAATTTCCATCCCACAATTGAAGTAGGCTAGTTTCTAATACATTATATATAATAGACACATAATCAACTCCCAGATTTCCTGTTTTTAAGCCTATGGTCTATAACCGTTAATAATAACCCATAGGCAACCGATAGCATAAAAGTTATCAGCGGATCGGAAAGGTTTTTGGTTTGGAGTTGAGTTAACCTGAATACTTTAATTACCGCTGTAATAAAAAGCCAGATTGCACCACCAAATGATAGCCCCAGTAAAAGATAATGTTTAGTTTTTATGGGTTTGTCAGCAAGAATTGTAAATAGAACCCCAACCCCCATACTAAACACAACTTCAAAACTCACAGCCATGGTTATTTCTACGAA
>DNPQ01000380.1 GCA_003501335.1 Bacillota bacterium | reverse complement strand
CCAGCCAAATTTTAATTCGATTTATCCCATTCGAGCCGAAAATTTTTTTCCCCGCTTTCTGTCCGGATAAAGACCTTCTTCTACTAAATAATATCGCGAGAAACTTCCAGAGCCCGTCGGCGAAATCGTCCATAGGCAACCCGCATCCTTCCAATTGTCCTTCTGTATTTATCGATATATAAATTTATTTTATGACTTGCAGGTCTCTTCGAGTGATATTATGCTATATAAATAAGGAGATATCGTTAAGACAAGGAAATTTTAAGTATCATCGAAATCAGGAGGACTTCTATGAAAACCAAATTTGGTATCATCGGTTTGGGACGTATCGCAGCACGGTTTGCAACTGTATTAAACACAGTTGCCGAAGCTGAATTGACTTCCGTGGCATCCAGCGATCGACAAAGAGCGAGTGCTTTTGGAGAAAAATTTGCTGCCAAAAAAATTGCCCCGAGTTATCTCGACTTAGTGACTGATCCCGACGTGGATGCAGTCTATATCGGTTTGACCCATAACTTTCATGCTGAAATCGTCAAACTTTGTCTGGATCACGGCAAAGCGGTTTTGTGCGAGAAACCCTTTGTCACCAATAAAAAAGATGCCGTAGAATTGACGGCTCTGGCTCATGAAAAAAATCTACTTTTAATGGAAGCCATGTGGACCCGTTGCATCCCGACATTTAGAAAAGCAAAAGGCTGGGCAACCAGCGGCCGGATTGGCGATGTAAAATTAATTCAAGCTTCCTTTTGTTTTAATCTACCTTTTAATCCGGAGGACAGGTTATTTAATCCCAAATTAGCCGGAGGCAGCCTTTATGATGCCGGAGTTTACCCCATCGAATTTACGACCGGAATTTTAGGTGAAAATCCAACCATGGTGAACAGCGTTGCCAAAATGGCCAAAACCGGCGTCGATGACTTTGTAGCGATAAATATGAGCTTTGAGTGCGGAGCTTTAGCTTCATTAAGTTGCGGCCTCACGGCCCAGACAAGTCAAGATGCCTTTATCTATGGTACCCATGGGCATATTGTGGTTTATGACTTTTTAGGCTCCCGTAAATGTGAACTTTACGACAATGAAAACCATTTAATAGAGCGCTTTACCGAAGATTTCACCGATGGATTTATTTATCAAATCGAACATTTTATTGATTTATACCGCAATCACAAAATTGAAAGCGAGCGGATACCCCATCGAGACAGCATCGCCTGCGCTGGAATCTTTGATGAACTCACGAAACAATGGGGAATTAAAAATCTCTGATATAAAAGCCGGACTCATTCCAACATGCTCTCCGATTCGATAAACGATAGCTAATCCATTTTATTCTGCAAATAATTCTGCCTATTACCCGTTTTAGGCAGGATTATTTGCAGAATACTTTGGGTATGGGGATCTCAAAAAAACTTCAATAGCTTTCACGGAAACCTCCAGTTTCATTTCGATATTTTTTCATTTGTTTCCGGGAATCAGTTCTGTCGTATCTCCCATCATCGCATTTATTTTCTTGATCGTCTCCGCCGTTTCTTCCATCGCCGATTTTATTTTCTTGATCGGTTCTGTCGTCTCTCCCATCATCGATTTCATTCCCCTGATCGGTTCTGTCGTCTCTCCCAGCGTTGATTTCATTCCGATAATCGTTACCTCCGTTTCAAAAGGGAAAAATTTCAATTCTTAAATCCTTGGAGTTGTTTGAATGAACGGGACAACTTTCCGTAGCTTCTAAATTTATAGTAAGCATATCGCTGACAAAAGAATGAAACGATAGCGGAATTTTACCTTATATCATAATTTTTCATAGTCCCAAACCGAATATCTCAGATATTGACAGGAACAGAGCGAATCGTTATAATCAATTTGAGAGTTATCGAACTTTAATATGATCGATAAAGTTTAAAATATCAGAAGTTCTTCTTCAACTTGAGATAGGGTTTGATTGCAGCGAATAAAAATAAATGAATTATTCAATTTCCAGATGATAAGGAGCGAATAGAATGTTATATCGTAAGATGGGTATAACCGGCGATCAAGTTTCAATCTTAGGTTATGGTTGTATGCGTTTCCCCAAAAAAGACCGGAAGATCGATGAAGAAAGAACCGAGAGCCAAATCATTTCAGCTATCAATCAAGGTGTTAACTATTTCGACACCGCCTATCTCTATCCCAATAGCGAGACCGTCTTAGGCAAAGTTCTGGCCAAAGGTCTCCGGGATCAAGTTTTGATCGCTACCAAGTTGCCTCCCTTTATGGTTCATTCCTATAAGGATATGGAGAATATTCTCAATACTGAGTTAACGAGGCTCCAAACCGACCACATTGATTATTACCTGATGCATTCGCTCAACAGTATGGAAGGCTGGCAACGGTTAAAACAACTGGGTGCGGAAGGATTTATCGAGCAAGCCAAAAAGTCCGGTAAGATCCGGCATATCGGCTTCTCCTACCACGGGGATAAATTTCAGTTTCAACAAATCATCGATGACTATCCGTGGGAATTTTGCCAGATCCAATACAACTATATGGATGAAAATCACCAGGCTGGCCTGGAAGGGCTTGAATATGCCGCCGCCAAAGGGCTTGGGGTATCGATTATGGAACCGTTACGAGGCGGCCTCCTGGCCCGCAAAAATCCAGAATTGGAAGCCGTCTTCAACCAATCCGGTCAAAAACGAACTCCGGCCGAATGGGCATTACGATTTGTCTGGAATCACCCGGGAGTCTCCGTGGTACTGTCGGGCATGAACGAGGAATCGCAAATCGATGAAAACATCAAAATTGCAAATAGCGCAAAGCCTCAGTCGCTGTCAGACAGTGAACTTCTATATATCGTTGATGCCAAAAAGGCGCTTGAGCAAAAGCTGAAGGTTGGCTGCACCGGATGCGGGTACTGTATGCCTTGTTCTGCAGGAGTGAATATACCGATGTGTTTCGCCTATTATAACGACCGCTATGTTTATGACGACAAAGCAACCAAGGTCCATTATATGGGCATGCTGGCAGGGTTCGACGGTGGAAAGTCTTCCTATGCTTCGCTGTGCAAAAACTGTGGTAAATGTGAGCAGCATTGCCCGCAGCATCTTCCCATCCGGAACCATTTAAGAGACGTCTCGAAGGAGATGGAAAGCTTTTATTTTAAGCCTTTAGTCGGTATTGTCCATGGCTATTACGCATTCAGAGGACTCTTTAGGCCCGGCAAAAAGAAATCTTCGCAAGGATAATCGAATCAGACTTTCTAGTGAAACAATTGACAAATAAAAACGACTAAGACTGCCCCAAGGGCGACCTTCATTAACCCTTGTTCAAAATAAGCCAAGAGCAAGGCGACCACCATACCGATGAGCGCAAAATAAAAATCGGCAGTGGAAAACAAGATGGCGGGAAAAGTCATCGCTCCTAAAACAGCATAAGGAATGTAAT
>DNPQ01000190.1:1778-13370 GCA_003501335.1 Bacillota bacterium | reverse complement strand
TCCAAATTCATCATGACAACCACTCCTTTTATCAGTTGACCGCTCCAACCCGTTGAAAGTTAACAATTTATAGTTGGCGGACTTAAGACTTCTTGAAACGAAAAGCTTACAGCGTCCTTCAACTGCAGTTGGTTTTTAATTAAGTATCTCCAGCAATCATTCAGTTCATTCTTTGTGAGGGCAATCAATCATTCAACTGTAAGTTGTCTCTCCACTATAAACTCCAGTCAACTTTTCTTTCCAAGTCATCAGCAAAGGCTTTATTGTACTTGATAAACTTGAAGCAAATTTGTAGATCCCGGTTCATTGGTACGTACCCCGGCAGTCAGGACAATGAGATCGTCGGAATGAATAAATTCATTCTTCTTGGCTGCCTCAACGCTCACATCGAGCATACTGTCAATAACTTTTGCGCTAGGGACTACCAGAGGATATACGCCCCAGGAAATCGTTAATTGTTGAGCAACTTTTTGCGATGGTGTGGCCGCTACAATGGGAGCTTGTGGCCGGTACTTGGAAACAGTTCTGGCCGTACTACCCGATTGAGTTGAACATATGATAGCAGTGGCTTTGAGATCAAGAGCTGTTTGACAAGTGGCATGACAGATAGCATCAGCAACAGTTGGAAATACACTGACCTTTTTTTGCTCCAAGATTTGATCATAGTGTAAAGAGTTTTCAATCCGTTGGGCGGTCCGGGCCATCATCTCGACAGCCTCTAATGGATATTTTCCTGCAGCGGTTTCTGCCGAAAGCATAATGGCATCGGTGCCATCAAGAATAGCATGAGCGATATCTGTGACCTCAGCCCGAGTTGGTCTAGGATTACGAATCATCGATTCTAGCATTTCTGTAGCGGTTATGACTGGTTTTCCAGCCCGATTGCATAAATCAATCAATGTTTTTTGAATAATAGGGACTTCTTCTAAAGGAACTTCAACTCCCAGATCACCCCGGGCTACCATAATTCCATCACAAGCCTGAAGAATTTCTTCGCTGTTGCGGAAACCCTCTTCATTCTCGATTTTTGCAATTAAAAGTTGATTTCCACCTAATTCCTTTACCAAGCGGCGAATCTCCAACAAATGTTCCGCCTTGCGGGCAAATGAAACCGCAATAAAATCAACTTGCTGCTTAATAACAAATTCAATATCAGCGGGATCTTTTCCCATTAAAGCCGGCAAATTGACTGAGACTCCCGGTAAAGTCACTCCTTTACGGGAAGTTAATTCCCCACTATTCAGTACTTGACATTCGACTTGATCACCCTTCATTGTTAGCACACACAAGGTAATCATGCCATCTGCCAATAAAATTTTACCCCCGACTTTAACATCATGAAGCAGGGTTGGATAATCAACATATATATATCCATCAGTCTTATCTTTAGAAGAATCAATGGTTAAGGTGAGTTTATCACCCTCCGCTAAAATCAAAGGTTCTGTTTTTAGTTTTCCAATCCGAATCTTTGGGCCCTGGATATCGGCCAATATACCGACGGTCACACCAAGTCTCGCCGCCGTGTCCCGAATCAATTGAATACGCTGGGCATGTTCCTCATAACTGCCGTGAGAGAAGTTCAAGCGAGCAATATTCATACCCGCTTTGATCATCTTTTCCAGAACTAACGAATCCGTACTCGCGGGTCCTATTGTACAAATAATTTTGGTCTTTTTCACAAGTACCTCCTAGACATTTGCCATAATATTGACCAATTCAAGCTCGGCCGGATCAAGTGCTTTTTTGGTATTAATCGCTTCATCCAAATTGCAGACGCTGATTTGATTGTTAGTATACCCGATCATTTTCTCGCTTTCTCCCGCCACTATCAAATCAACTGCTTTTGCTCCCATTAATGTGGCAATCTTGCGGTCAAAAAAAGATGGTGTTCCACCCCGTTGCAGATGGCCTAAAATTGTAATACGAACATCGAGTCCGGTCCGCAAAGATAAATAATTACCGACCTTAAAAGAACTTGAATGTTCAATATTATTAGGATCACCAAATAGTCCTTCGGCCACTAATATAATACTATGCGACTTTTTGCGGGAAGTATTCTCCAAAATTTGAGCGGCCAAGCGCTCCAAATCGCAAGGGATTTCCGGGACTAAAACCGCTTCAGCCCCACCAGTTAGAGCTGCCGAGACTGCTATAAAACCGTTGTTTTTTCCCATGACCTCAATAACACAAGTCCGGTTATGAGAAGAAGCAGTATCACGCACTTTATTCATGGCATCTAAAACTGTATTGACTGCCGTGTCAAATCCAATAGAGTAATCGGTGCAGCCGATATCGTTATCAATGGTACCGGGAATTCCCACCGTTTGAAATCCCATTTTGTTTAATACCTGGGCTCCGCGAAAGGAACCGTCACCGCCGATAATGACAAGTCCGTTTAAACCCAGTTTTTCCAGCTGCTCTTTTGCCTGAGCTTGGCCTTCCGGCGTTTTGAATTCAAGGCAACGGGCTGATTGTAAAATTGTGCCGCCCCGTTGCAAAATATCACCCACCGAACGGGAATCCATTTTGACCATATCGCCTTCCAAAATACCGCTAAATCCACGCTTAATACCATATACTTCGCAGCCGTGAAATAACGCCTTGCGTACGATTGCCCGAATCGCAGCATTCATACCAGGAGCATCACCGCCGCTTGTTAAAACCCCAATTTTCATTTTTGCCTCCGTTGCTTTTTTAGTTTTCGGTGTATTTGCCATAGTTTCGATACCTCTTGTATCTGTCTTCTAATAACATTTCCGGCGAAATTTGTAACAAAGAATGCAAATGTTTGCTGATCGCAGCTTTTAAATTGGCAGCCGCTCCTGTTGGATTTTTATGGGCTCCTCCCAATGGTTCAGGAATAACTTCATCGACGATTCCTAATTTCAAGAGATTTGAGGCGCTAAATTGTAAAGCATTGGATGCTTCGTTTGCTTTTGTAGCATCCTTCCATAAAATTGATGCGCAAGCTTCCGGGGAACAAACAGAATAATAAGCATTCTCCATGATCAAAATTCTGTTACCGACACCTGTTGCCAAAGCGCCGCCGCTCCCTCCTTCTCCAGTTATCACAACCACAATAGGCACTTTTAAATTAGCCATTTCCCGGATATTACGAGCTAAAGCTTCAGCTTGGCCTCGTTCTTCTGCTTCAATACCAGGATAAGCTCCCACTACATCAACTAAACAAATGATCGGCCTGTTAAACTTATTGGCCTGTTGCATCAATCGTAAAGCTTTGCGATAACCTTCAGGATAAGGCAGACCAAAACTTCGGTAAATATTTTCTTTGGTATCCCGGCCTTTTTGTTGTCCAAGAATCGTTACAGGAATTTCTTCAAAAAAAGCAACTCCACCCACCATTGCCGGATCGTCACGAAAACTTCGATCCCCGTGAAGCTCAATAAAATCAGTACAAATCATCCCTACATAATCAAGAAAAGTAGGACGTTTGGGATGACGCGCTATTTGCATTCGTTGCAACGATGATAAATTTTTATAAATTTCGCTTCGCAGGGAATTAGCCTTGGCCTCAAGTGCCAGGATCTGTTCTTCCATATCAATCCCTTTTTCATGCGAAAAATGCTTTATTTCTTCAATTTGCTTTTCTAATTCCAATACCGGTTTTTCAAACTCTAGTATTGGTCCTTGATTAATTGCCACTAACCCCGCCTCCGTTCGTATGAAATTTCAAGAGCTGGGTTAAGGTTGCTTTTAAATCCTTACGATTGGCGAGGATATCAACAATCCCATGCTCCAAAACGAACTGGGATGATTGAAATCCCGGTGGCAATGTTTGCCGGATCGTTTGTTGAATAATTCGGGGACCCGTGAAGCCAATCAAAGCATCCGGCTCAGCAATGATAATATCTCCAAGTGAAGCAAAGCTGGCAAAAACCCCGCCCATGGTGGGATCAGTCAAAACAGAAATATACAAACAGCCTGCTTCAGATAATTTATTTAACGCCTGGCTGGTTTTAGCCATTTGCATAAGAGAAAATATCCCTTCCTGCATTCTGGCCCCTCCGCCTCCTGCCGATACAGCGATAAAAGGCAATTTTTCCTTAATGGCATATTCAATGGCGCGGGTTATTTTTTCACCGACCACCGAACCCATCGAACCCGCCATAAAACCAAATTCAATAATAGCAAGACTGACGGGAATATCATTGATCAGTGCCCGTCCAATAATAACGCCTTCATTCAACTCCGTGGCCTTCTGGGCTTTTTTAATTCTGAGTTCATAATCGGGAAAATTTAAAATATTAACCGTTTTTAACTCAGCGTCGATCTCCTGAAAACCGTCTTTATCGACTAATAATTCTAAACGCTCTTTGTAATTAATCCGGAAGTGAAAATTACACTTTGGACAAACTTTTAAATTTTTCTCCAAATCTTTGTGATAGGTTATTTGAGAACAACGATTACACTTAACCCATAACCCATCCGGTATTTCTTTTTTTTCTACCGCATCAATACGGCCATTAAATTGTTGCTGTTCACTTTTCACAGTAATATATTTCGGTTTCGTCTTAAACAGATCTTTTAACAAAAACTCCACTCCTTAAGCTCATCATGTAATACGGAGCATTTAAAAAATAAATAATACCCAGCAAACTTCATTACCGAATTTCACTATATTTCGTGATCCTTAATAAAATATCCTGCTGAATTAAAAACGCTGTAAAGCATTGTTGATAACTTCATTTGCTTCCTCTATTTCGAATTGAGTCACCATCACTTCTATATTTTGTTCTTCTTTCAAAGCCGAATTGGGTTCTTTCAATTTTACCAGAATGCCTTCTATTTCTAATAATTCTTTTAGTATTGTGGCTACTCTTCGATTTGGTGCTATGTACACAGCAACCCACATAGAAGGAATCCCTCTTTCTCTCAAAAAGCGCAGACGCGCCCTATATATCAGGATAAATGAGTGTGAAAAGCTTGTCAAGTAAAAAATCAATATTTTTACAGAGCAGTAACCAACGTTAACACAAATTTTCATAAACGTTGATTCAATTTAGAAAATATTTTCAGTCCCGATTCAAAAACTCTTTGATAACCTTTACTTCGACAAATAAAAATACTCCTCCTTCTACGGGAATTAATAATATTCCAGGTTAAAAAAAAAGCAGAAGGCGTTTTCGCCCTCTGCCCTTTTGATTTTTAAATCTTATTACTACAACCGAGTACATTGATGATTTTATGTGTGACCATTCCTTTAATGGCTTCACGACCCGGGGCCAAATATTGCCTGGGGTCAAAATCACCCGGCTTTTCGGCAAAATGCTTCCGAATCGAAGCAGTCATTGCTAAGCGTAAATCGGAATCAATATTGATTTTGCAAACAGCCATAGTTGCGGCCTTTCGCAGCATTGCTTCAGGAACGCCTTGAGCTCCCGGCATTTGACCGCCATACTTATTAATCATCTCGACAAATTCAGGAATCACCGAGGAAGCTCCATGGAGAACAATCGGGAAATTAGGTAAACGTTTTTCAACTTCTTCTAAGATATCGAAACGTAATCTGGGTTCACCTTTAAATTTAAAAGCGCCATGGCTCGTCCCAATAGCGATAGCCAAAGAATCAACGCCTGTACGTTTTACAAACTCTTCCACTTGATTGGGATCGGTAAAAGAAGCATCCTTATCGGATACATTCACTGCATCTTCAATACCGGCCAGCTTACCAAGTTCGCCTTCAACTACAACACCTTTTGAATGGGCGTAATCAACGACCTGTTTCGTCATTTTCACGTTTTCTTCGAAGGGATGCTTGGATCCATCAATCATAACTGAAGTAAAGCCACCATCAATACAAGATTTACAGACTTCAAAATCTTCGCCGTGATCCAAGTGGACGCAGATCGGCAATCCGGTATCTTCAATAGCTGCTTCGATTAATTTCATCAAATATACATGCTTGGCATACTTCCGGGCGCCTGCCGATACCTGAAGAATCAGCGGAGCCTTTTCTTCCTTGGCGGCTTCGGTAATGCCTTGAACGATTTCCATGTTATTAACATTAAAAGCGCCAATAGCATAGCCACCCTTATAAGCTTTTTGGAACATTTCGGTTGTCGTAACTAACGGCATAGACTTCACTCCTTTTAAATGCTTATTGAATAAGCTTTCTGGTCATACCTATTTTACCAGATTTAGGTTTAAAAGCAAGCTTATTTTACAAAATAACCAAAACCTGTCTCACTTTTGCCAGCGATCCCTTTTATAAATTGCAGTATATTTGACGCTTTATAGACCGGTTACTCCGATGCGCTTGCCCAGAACGAAAAGCCCGGGTTATCTTCCCCTTCAAGAAAAGCCAGACGACTATCTTCCTGCAATAGCGCTTTCAAAAAATCGCCATTAATTACGGCCTTAACTTTACCAACAATTTCTCCCCGTTCTACCAAAAGACATTGATCAGCCGTCAGCGAAAAATGGCCGGAACTCGTATCCTGGGTGTGTAAACCCAAAATAGAATACACAATCATCCCATGTTCAGTTTGCTTGATTAATTTTTCCCAAGTATCTATTGACCGGCTGCTTTTTAGAAAAAATCCGCCCGAGGGCATCGGAGTCGGGGATAAGCTCGCCTTTTTAGCATATTTTAAACTGAGTATCGGGGTCTTAAGTTTTCCCTTGTCGATAAAAAGAACTGAGCCGCCAGCCACTCCTTCACTGGTACAAGGATAGGACATCGCTCGATAGGGCAATAATGTATTCGCTTCGAGCGATAAATCTTCTCTCAAAACCAGTCTTTCATCCTTAAAATCAGATAACGTAAAACAACTTTGCCGGTTAACGACCAAACTGCCGTAAAGATTGGTCAATAAAAATTGCCCCAAAAAGGACTCAAAAATACCCGGGGGGAAAAGAAGTTGAATTTTTCCAGAAGGCAGTTTCACAGACTCTTTAGCCAGTAAAGACGCAATATAACCGGTATTTTCGATCACGCGCTTGATTTCTGCTTCACTGGGCCACCTTTTTTCCCCGTAACTTTCCCCATAACAATCATTGGCTTCAAAAAAGAAATCCACCGGGGTTTGGGAATATGCCAGTACGAACCCTTCGGAATTCATAATCACCCGGGAACCATCATAACAACGGACTTTTCCGTCTATTTTTTGAATACCCCGATGGCTTAATTGCTGTAATCCTTGTTCTAACAGCCGAAAAGGCAATGGATCTTGATGGTCGATGATTTTCTTTACACTCTCATCAAACAGATCCACCTTGGGAATGCTCCCCGGCTTATAAAGGCCAACTCCATCCGGATCATAGTAGGCAGTGGCCTTCCAAATGTCCATATATTCTGAAAAATCATCCAATACTCTTGAGTCGAGTTTTGCAGAAGTAAATTTTTGCCCGGCCCAGATCAAATAAATTTCACCACTGATACTTCTTTTATAGCCTGGAGCCGAATAGGGACCCCCAATACGATTGTTTTTAATGCCGGTTTCAAACCCTCTGGTTTCATATAAGTCAATCCGCCAGGCAGTCAATTCCTGGTGTTGACGTGCATAATCATTTAAACGTTCAGCCAAACCCGTTGCTAACTCCATCTTACTCACCCCCAATTGTTACTTCGGGATTTTGGTCAATGACCAAGAAATAATGAGAACCGCCACAACTTGGCACTCCTTGTCCCATTTTGCCACAGGTCCCAATAGCGTCAATTTGTAAACGACCGATGGCAGCTTTAACTGATCGCAATACCGATAATATTTTACCGCTAAAAATAGCAGGTTTATAAAGAACCGGTTCCGGGGATAGCTGATAAATTCCGGAGCAATGAAAAACAAAATCACCAAAGGCCGGATTTACCTGTCCGCCCTGAAAACCAGCAAGGTATAAAACATTTTCATCGGCTTTCATCAAATGATTTTCCACTAAAAGGCGATAAAGATCCCGGGGAGTCACCGACTCAAACTCCTGATTCATAGGTATTGCTTTTTCCATCTCAATCCGGATATTGCTCATTCTGGCAATGGGTAAATGGAAAAAATTTTCAACTCGTTCAGCGCCGGTATAGGGAACGCCCGCCCGAGCCGCAGAAAAAATATCGGACAGGCCGGCATTTAATTTTCCATGATCGACGATTTTAACAGTTTGACGTTCTTCGCCGACTGCACTGATGGGCTGATAAGCATAGTCTCCCTCCAAAGGGCCATCGATAATTGATAAATTGGAATCAGCGACCATCATGCCCGTTTTAAAACGTCCATTTTCACCCAAAATCGAACTTTCGATGGAATCGGTTTCCGCAGCATGGCCAAAAGCTTCATGGGCGAGTCCCTTCGCCAAAGCATAGTCAATCACCAGTTTATAGTGACCGCCTGCCAGTTTGGGGGCTGATAATAAATCCAGTCCCAGTTGGGCTGCTTTTTTGCCCCGCTCTTGAATTTTACGGAGATTCTCCTTCTTGATAAGGACGCCCAAGTCAGTCCCAGGCAAATTAGCAAAAGTCGTCGTTGTATCTTCGGCCGATTTGGCAGTAATACTGTGATACAACATGGAACGGGGTATATTAAAGACTACATCGGTACCGTCCGATCGGATAATCCGCCATTCTTCATCCGTCAACCGCAAAAGCGTGCGGACACTGAGCTTTGAATCGACATCCATTAATTCATTGTTCAATTCCTTCAGCTGGGTTTCAATTTCCATCAAGCTTAAAGTGCCATATGGATAATCCAATTTAATTTCCCTGCGAGTTTGGTGTGCTTGCAGTTTAAATATTTCTATATTGGGTTCCCCATGAAAACTTTGACTTTGCTGAGCCAAAAAAGCTGCTTTATCAAACAAGTCTTGAACGACCTGCTCATTGATTTGGTCGGCTGCTGCAAAGCCCATAAAACCTTCCGGTGTAAAAACCTGGAGACCCATTCCTTCTAAATTACCACTACTAATTTCTTCGGTTTTGCCATTATTAATATGAACCCCAAGATCCTTGCGACTCTGCAGACGCAAAATAAAATACAGCCCTTTGGCAATACCGATTTCTTTAGCGACCTCAACAACCTGATTGTATTGCTCAACTCTCACTTTTTAGACACCTCATTTTCTATCAATTGACAATTGAGAATTGACAATAAATGATATTGAAAATTCTTTTATCAATAATCTCACTTTAGCAAACCAATAAGACTTTGTATACCTTAAGAATTACTAGAAGCCTCACACCTATTATGAGCTTTGTTTTTATTCTCAATTCCCAATTTTCAATTCTCAATTGATTTCATTTAAATAGGTGTTCCGCTCTAATTTTAGTTTCCGCAGCAACGACCTGTGGAGCAAATATATTTAACAAGCCTTCACCAAAAGCCTGTAAGTCGAATTGCGGCAACCAAGAAAATAAATCGACTGCTAAAAACTTTTGCTCAGGGAAGACTTGGATTAACAAATAGGAAGCATCTTGAATCTCGCCACTGATCCGCACGGGTTTGTCATTCAATGTTTCAAAGCGCCATTCAACTTTCCCGAGATTGGCAGCGGAAATCAAATGATTCATTTCGGTTTCCAAATCATCGGGATTCTCCCAATGCAAATTTTGACACAGATAAAGGTCGGCCATGTAGTGCCGTCCAAATCCCGTCTTCAATCGGACAACCCTCCCCCTTTTCTTATCTCTATCTCTATCATATGAACTGGTAGAGCAGGGGGAAACCTCTCCGGAAATATTGTTTGTTTAAACCGATTTTTTTAGCTCTTCTTCCAAGTCGGCAATGAGCGTTTTCAAATGATCAATCTGCGGAGTCATCTGAAACATCTTAGATTGCTTCACTTGAAGATGTAATTGCATAATAGAGTGCTCCATATCATTCACTGTTTTTTCCAGTTCAAAATTCCGTAACGGCGGTTTTTCCATTTTTTGATCCAAACGGGCTTCGGCGTTCAGTACAAAACGTTCACCCCATTTTGGAATCAAGGAATCAATATGAAAACGTTCTTTGATGAGCGTGGCAAACTCTTTTTGAGCGCCATTTTCACCATGGACAATGAATATTCCTTTGGGTTTCTTGGTAAACTCATCCAGCCACTCCAGTAAACCCGCCTGATCGGCATGGGCCGAAAAACCTCCTATGGAATGAATCTTCGCCTGAACATTAACCTCTTCGCCCATAATTTTGACAACTTTAGCGCCTTCCAAAAGCCTGCGCCCCAAAGTTTCCTCCGCCTGGTAACCCACAAATAAAATATGAGACTCCGGACGCCACAAATTATGTTTCAGGTGATGCAAAATTCGTCCGGCTTCGCACATCCCGTTGGCGGAGATAATGATTGCCCCTTTGGCCGTGGCATTTAATTGCTTGGATTCTTCGGCGCTGCGGATAAAATGAAGATTGGGAAACTCAAAAGGACTTTCATGAGCAGCAAAAAGTTGACAGGTTTCTTCATCATAACATTCGGGATTGTTCCGGTAAATTTCCGTCACCGAAACAGCCATTGGGCTATCAATATAAACCGGTATCCGTGGAATTTGACCATTGAGGAGTAAACCTTTAATATAATATAACAGATCCTGGGTCCGGCCTACCGCAAAGGCCGGAATCACTAAATTACCGCCTGATTGCACTGCCTCAGTGATAATCTTCCGCAACAAATCGACTTTTTGGTCTTGATCTTCGTGCAGTCTGTTTCCATAAGTCGATTCGATCAGTAAATAGTCCGCATCGGAAATCAAAGACGGATCTTCAATAATGGGTTGGTTCTTCTGGCCCAAATCTCCTGAGAATACAACCTTTGTGGTAGAGCCATCCTCCGTGATGAATACTTCTATCATCGCCGATCCCAAGATATGACCGGCATCCTGAAAACGGACCCGTATTCCGGGTAGAGGTTCAAATTCCTCCGAATATTGTTTGGCCCTGAATTGATGTAAGCAAGCTGAAGCTTCCGCCGCTGTATACATTGGTTTTTCTAACGGCACACCGGCCCGTTGATGTTTACGATTGCGCCATTCAACTTCCATCTCTTGGATGTGTCCGGAATCCGGTAGCACAATTCCGCATAGCTCCACCGTTGCTTTGGTGGCATAAATTGCATTTTTAAAACCCAACTTGCATAATTTAGGAATTAAGCCGGAATGGTCTACATGAGCATGGGTCAAAAGGACAAAATCCAACGCGCCGGGATTAAAAATGAAATCGCGGTGATTGAGTTCACGCAGCTCTTTGCCGCCTTGAAACATTCCACAATCCACCAGAAAACAACCGGACTTCGTTTCCACCAAATAACTGGAACCTGTAACCGTCCCAGCCGCACCGCAAAAAGTAATTTGCATAAAGTATCCTCCTAATTTTAATGAAAACCTTTTGACAAACCGGCTGCTCTCTGCTATACTTTACCTGTACCTTTTCCGGGGTGTGGCTCAGCTTGGTAGAGCGTTCGGTTCGGGACCGAAAGGCCGGAGGTTCAAATCCTCTCACCCCGACCATTTTTATGATAAATAAATAAAGCCGTAAGGCTTTTTTTGTTATTAAAGAAAGACTTCGGCTTTTTTCGGTATTTTCCTTTATTTCCTGCCACAAAATACAATTTTTCGTTTACTGGATATAACGGTCTGAACACTGCCCATTCCCTGTATTT
>DNPQ01000190.1:0-1386 GCA_003501335.1 Bacillota bacterium | reverse complement strand
GCCTTGCATGATATCAATTCCAATCGAGTAAGAATTAATAATCTGAAGATAAGGTAAATCATAAGCGTAATTTAATACCAACATACTGAGAGAAGTCCCTGTAAAAGCTAAAATCAAAGTGGTTGCCATCGTGCCAATAATATCCCTTCCTACATTCATTCCAGAAGTAAATAACTGCTTTTTCGTTGCATTTGGAGTACCCTTGCCAATTTCACTGATAGCGGAAGAAATCGTCATCCCGATATCCATCACTGCACCTAAAGAAGCAATTAAAATACCGGAAAATAATAATTCACCGATTCGAATATGGGTCATTTGTTCCACAAATAACAGCGACTCAATATCGGATACATTAAAGCCGGATATTCCAGCAAAGTATCCAAACCCTGCTGCAAAAATCCCGGCAATAACAATCCCGCAAATTGTCCCCAATATAGCCGACAGGGCTTTCATGGTATAACCCCCGATAAGGTACATCGTTACAACGATCGTCAAAATCGCCACAACGACGGCTGCCAAAAACGGCGAAAATCCCCGGTAAATCATGGGAAGATAAAGGAAAATAATGCACACGAATGTAAAAATAAGTCCCAGGGCTGACTTCAATCCCTTTTTACCGCCAATCAGACAAAGAATGACGATAAATAATGCTATAAATAGATAGATAGGTCCTTCGCGGTTCATACTGTATACCGAAGTGACGTTAATAGCACCGGAAATACTGGTGATGGTCACAACCTCCATCCCTTTCCGGCAAGCTGCTCCAAATAGATAACCGCTGTCGCTGGTGGCTTCGACCATCCTGCCCTTTAGTTTTCCAGTCAACATTTGCAGTTTCAACAGTTGTGCACCATAGCGCCGGCCATCCTCTGCCAGATTATCTTTGACGACCGCTACGACCTTTGCTTTTTCAAATGTCCTCCCTTTTTGGTTTACCAGGGGTACTTTTTGAATTTGATTCAAATAAAACAAGAAAATAAAGAAAAGAATCAGAAACGCAACCCCAATAACCTTAGAAATGATACTTTTTTTGGCATATGCAGATTTAAAAGCCATTCCTGCCTCCCCGACGTATTTTAAAATAAACAAGAGCAAGCTACTCAAGGCCTGCTCTTCAAAGGAATAACTCAGCTAAAATAATACGGATTAATTGGCTTTCTTCGTTTTTACAATCGTATAGGGAGTATCAATCCTGCTGCCGCTCTCAGTTTCATAAGTCGTAATGGTAAAACTGGTATCCGTGATTTCAATCAGGGAGTAGGTCGGTTTCCATTCCTGCCAACGGGCGGCGATATAATCCTGCATCCTGTTGATCAGCTCGTAATATTTGCTGCCGGTAGCTGAGTTGGCTGTGATGTAAAGCGTACCTTTGGGATTGACCACCTT
>DNPQ01000303.1 GCA_003501335.1 Bacillota bacterium | reverse complement strand
TAACTTTTGGATTTGCAATGGCTGAATATGTCAGCAGACTGGGCGCAAGGATTGAGCTGGTATCAAAATTTTCTCAGGAATTAAGGGGAAAAATTGCCGGGGCGGTGGGAGCTTATAACGCCAGTTCGCTTTTTTTTGAGGATCCCGAGGATTTTGAAGCAGAGGTTTTAAAAGAATTGGGTTTAAAGCCGGCCAATTATTCCAATCAAATTGTGGAGCCCGAATATTTAACGGATTATATCCATAGTATTATTTCTGCTTTTGGGGTTTTGGCGAATTTGGCCGATGATATCCGGCACCTACAACGTACAGAAATCGGTGAAGTCGGTGAGGCTTTTGAAGCGACCCAAGTTGGCTCTTCGACGATGCCGCATAAACGAAATCCCTGGAATTTCGAACACATCAAGAGCATGTGGAAAGAATTTATGCCTAGGATGATTACCTTATATGCGGATCAAATTTCAGAACATCAGAGGGATCTTACCAATTCCGCTTCCGGCCGTTTCGTGCCTGAAATTGTGGTTGGTTTTGTCGCCGCAGTGGATCGAATGACCCAAGTGCTAAAGAAGTTAGTTGTCGATCAAGAGCGAATGTCTAAAAATTTTGACACTACCAAAGAAATGGTCATTGCGGAACCCATTTATATTTTGTTAGCCTCTTTAAACCATCCCAATGCCCATGAAGCTGTCCGTCTCTTAACACTGGAGTCGCAAAAAACAGGTAGGACTTTGCGGGAATTATTGAATGACCAAGCTGAACTAGCGCCGTATCTTAGTAAGTTAACACTGAAACAAAAGGAGATTTTGAATAATCCCCAAAAATATATTGGACATGCTGAACAAAAAACTGAACAAGTATGTAATGAATGGGAGAAAAGACTAGGCTTATGAATTTTATGATATGTCTGCTGTAAGGAGTGGTGTTAATTGGATGAAGTGATCCGCGATAACGGTGTCTGTCTTCTAGAGGAGGATCATCAGGAAGAAGCATGTGGTGTGTTTGGAGTTTATAGTAATGAACCGGATTTTGAGGCTTCATTTTTAACTTATATCGGACTTTATGCACTGCAACACCGTGGCCAGGAAAGTGCTGGAATGGTTGTTTCTGATGGTACCCATGTCCTTGCTCATAAAAATATGGGTTTGGTTTCTAATGTATTTAACCGTGATATTCTAGAACAACTGAAGGGTAGGATCGGGATTGGTCATGTCCGTTATTCTACGACCGGTTCAAGTTTGCTTGCCAATGCTCAACCTTTAATGGCGCGTTGTTCAAAAGGCATTTTATCGGTAGCTCATAACGGCAATCTGGTCAATACGGAAGAACTACGCCAGGATTTACAGGAAAATGGTTCGGTTTTTCAATCAACCACCGATACTGAAGTTATTATTAATCTGATTGCCCGTCATAGTCAGGATGATTTGCCAACCGCTATTTTAAAGGCTGCCGGTGCCTTGAAAGGTTCTTTTTCTCTGGTTATTATGACCAAAGATACTTTAATCGGCCTACGGGATCCCCACGGTAACCGACCATTATGTTTGGGTAAGCTGGCTGATGCTTATATTTTATCTTCGGAAAGTTGTGCCTTTTCAAGTATTGGAGCCCGTTTTATCCGGGATATTGTCCCGGGTGAACTTATTATGATTGACAGTGAAGGGTTACAAAGCTTTTATCTGCCGAAAGCGAAAGAAGAGGCTTTATGCGTTTTTGAATATATTTATTTCGCCAGGCCCGACAGTACGATTGATGGAATCAATGTTCATTTATCCCGTAAAGCCATGGGACGGGAACTTGCCAAGCAGTTTTCCGGGAATGCGGATGTAGTCATTCCGGTTCCGGATACCGGCCGTTCCACAGCAATCGGATTTGCTGAGGCTTCTGGTATTCCTTTTGATATTGGTCTCATTAAAAACACCTATATTGGGAGGACCTTTATCCAACCGCAACAGAATATGCGTGATTTGGGGGTCCGGATTAAACTCAATCCGGTGGAAGAAGTTTTAAAAGGAAAACGGGTTGTGATTATCGATGATACTATTGTACGGGGTACAACCAGTGGTAAAATCATTCATTTATTGCGGGAAGCGGGCGCTAAAGAAGTCCATATGTGTGTCAGTGCGCCGCCCATTACTTATCCTTGTTATTATGGAATCGATACTTCCGTCCGGAAAGAATTGATTGCTTCCGCTCATACGGTAGAGGAAATCCGGAATTATATCCAGGCGGACAGCTTAACTTATTTAAATATGGAAGGTTTATACTGGGCTCTTAAGCCCAAAGAACAACTTTGCATGGCTTGTTTTAACGGGGAGTATCCGATTCCGATTGCAAAAGCGAAGGGTAGTAAGTACCAGTTGGAAGAGAGGTAAAGGGATGGCTGATTTGTATAAAGCGGCCGGGGTTAATATTGACGCCGGTAATGAAGCTGTGAAAAGAATTCGGAGTTTGGTCCAGGGAACCTATAACGAACATGTGCTGGGAGATATTGGAAATTTTGGCGGCCTCTATGCCTTTCCGGTCCGGGATTACCATGAACCGATTTTAGTATCCAGCACCGACGGGGTTGGGACGAAACTGAAGGTAGCTTTTGCCATGAAACGTTATGATACAGTTGGTTATGATTTGGTCAATCACTGTGTTAATGATATTTTGGTACAAGGCGCCAGACCATTGTTTTTTTTGGATTATATCGGAGCCGGTATGGTAGAACCGGAAATGATTTCTGAAATCGTAAAAGGGCTCACTAAAGGGTGCATGGAAAACGATTGTGTACTTATTGGCGGTGAAACCGCCGAAATGCCAGGTATTTATTCACAGGGTGAATTTGACTTGGCGGGAACGATCATCGGAGTGGTGGAACGAGATTTATTAATCACCGGTCATACCATAAAACCGGGTGATGTAGTGATAGGATTACCATCAAAAGGGCTGCATACGAACGGCTTTTCATTGGCACGGCAAATTTGTTTTGAAAAGTTGGGGCTTAATCCGGGGTCCTATGTTCAAGAAATAGCTTCTACGATTGGTGAAGCGTTATTGGCACCGCACTGCGCTTATTTTCGGCAACTCTATCCTTTCGTTCAGCAGAAAGCCATCAAAGGAATGGCCCATATCACGGGTGGCGGTTTCTATGATAATATTCCCCGGATTTTACCGGCCGGATGCGAGGTTCAAATTCATAAAGGAAGTTGGCCTATCTTGCCGATTTTTGACTTTTTGCAAAAGAAAGCCGATATTTCGGATGCGGAAGCTTATCGCGTTTTCAATATGGGAATTGGAATGGTGGTCATTTGTGATCCAGCCGATCTAAGAACGTTGCAGGCCTCAATTCCTGAGAGTTACCAGTTAGGCATAGTGGTTTCGGGGGAGAAAAAGGTAACTCTGATTTAGGGTTGGCTGTTCTGATTGGGGTTAGGATTCTTGAACAAATAGGTTGATATCATGGAGGTCTGTTTGAAAAAAATTGCTGTGCTTGTCTCCGGTGGCGGCTCAAATCTACA
>DNPQ01000409.1:1126-5795 GCA_003501335.1 Bacillota bacterium | reverse complement strand
CGGGATCCTTAGTAACATAATACTCGCCGCTATGAATCGTTATTATTTTTTTATTTTCAATTTCAAATGGATTTCCTTGCTTCATTGCTTTTCCTTAGATTACTATTTTTTTATTTCCGAAGCTTCTCGTAAAATAAGGACATTTTCCATTACAATTCCCTAAAGGGTATCACCTATCTAAAAACCAAACGGCAAGTTTCTAAACCAGTGACCCGCTTTAAATTTAACACAACATCTACGGTTATCTTCACCGATTTTGAAAAAATATAGACTAGGGCTTTATCAAACACCCTTTAGCCGCCAATTTTTCAAAGGTCAGGCGAGTTAATGGATCGATAATATCAATAGCAGGATTCCGACTTATTTCTACCAGAGCCAACTTTTTAAGCTTGGTAATTCCGGTTATATTTTTAATCTGATTGTAGGATAAAATCAACTCCTGAAGATTATAAAGACCCAGTAGAGGTGATATATCAGAAATTTTATTTTTGGAAACATCTAAATCCCGTAGTAATTTTAACTGGTTAAGAGCATCAACGGTTTCTAAGTGATTGGAACTTATATAAAGCAATTTTAAATTGGTTAAATGCGCCAAAGGGGCTATGTCTTGAATGTTATTATCGCGCAACCATATTTTTTCTAAATTTTTCAATCCGCTTAAAGGGCTTAAATCAAGTATCTTATTACTGGATAAAGATAAAACTTTTAACTGGGTGAGATTTTTTAAAGGGCTGATATCTTGAATCTGATTGCCCATCAAATGGAGTTCTTCCAAATTGGTAAGTTCCCCCAAAGGACGGATATCTTGAATCTTATTATAAGAAAGGACCAAATCCCTGACTTTTTTTAAATTAACTAAACTTGAAACATCTCGAATACAGTTTCTGCCTAGGTGAATTTTTGATAAATTTTCTAGTCCGGCCAGGTCCTTTATATCTTCAAGCTCATTATGAGACAGGTTTAATTCTTGTAACTGATTGAGTTTTCCCAATCCCTCCGCCGTCTGAAGGTGATTTCCCATTCCATGAAGATTTTCAAGAGCTGTTAAGTTTTCGATTCCTGTCAGAGAATAAATATCTTTACGGGAAGCATTGAGCATTTGTAAAGAGTTTAAATCATAAATACTGATATCATCATAGGGTTTAGCCAAAGCAATCCGAATGGCCTCTTCCAATCCAGGATCAGCAATTTTTGCTTCATAAATTTTATCGATTTGCCTCACTAAGTTAAATCCCCGATTGATCAATCCCGAACCTACCAGCGCTAACCCGCCGTCTTCCTCCATGGATAGGCTGACCCTAGTAAGGTCCGCTTTTTCAGCTAACAATGTTCCCATTTCCTTTCAGCCTCATTTGCTCCAACTTTGCTATTGCCATCTGAATTTGATGGTCTAAGACCCGCGCCATTTCTGCTAATAAATCAATACCGCTTCCTTCAGCCTTTTCAACTTTGGTCTTTAACTGGTATAATGAAGAATTTCTTATTTCAGCCTTCTCTCTTTTTACAGCGGACAATCTTTCTTGGATCTGCGTTATCTTACGAATAATCCGAGCCAATTTGTTGATTTCAATTTCGCCTTTTTCATTATCGCCAACTTTTTTACATTGGCGCAAAATACTCTGTAATCCGATTTCATCGCCAGTCTGATAAGCTTGATTGGCTTTAGCCATTAATTTCTGATACCGAACCCGTTCCTGATCATTGAGGGCCAAATCGGGATGAATCCGTTTGGCAATTTGACGATACAGCTTTTTTAAACTTTCTGTCGGTTTAAAACGGGAAGGCGTCTTTTTCAAGTCCCGTTGATTCCCGGCTGCCTTTTTTGATTCTTTCGCTTGAGCCTTTGCCTGTTGAGCTTTCTTTTGTGCAGCCTGATCGTCAGGATTTTGCTGCGCCTCGATCTCGGCAATCTCTGCCTCAATCTCATCCAGTTCAAAATAGCGGGAACCGATTGCGCAGATATAACGAGCCTGAAAACTGTCGAGTTCACCGCGGAAAGTAGCCAGCTCCAATTCTGCTTGAGCTAATTGGGTTTCTAAGTTATTTAATTCAACATCTTTTTGCTTAAATTCCCATTCTTCCTCAGTGATTTGACAAATGATCTCACTATTCATTTTCATAGCTCCTTAGAGAATGCTTCGTTCCCAGTCTTTATGTCCTATGAATAGTATCGGTTGCTTGAGATCGAACTTTAAGGATTTTTTATGTAAATTATATTTTTTATTGTTCCACCATTAAAAACCACCACTAAATGTGGTGGTCGTTGGGAAAAGTTTATTTTATATCGGAACTATCAGGTCTTAAGCCCGCATGTCAATATTTCTCCCTAAATAGGAAGAGTTCATAACAGTTTGGCTTTGTGGAATATCCTGGATTAACTGATCGGCCATTTCGGTTTGGTCATCCATGCTATTCCGGAGCATTTTTGTCTGAGCTGCCGAATGAAGTTCACTTTGCTTCAAATTCATGCTGGCGCTGGAAACACTTGCAACATTCATTGCCTCATCACCTCATTTGGATATAAAATAAACTTCCCTTGCAATCATTATCGGTAGAAAGTGATTTTATCTTCAACCCCAGACCAGGTTACAATGACTTTCGTTAGAATCTTATAATGACGGTTCTAAATTGGCATGCAGCAATCTTAGCGATAATTGATACAGATAAAACCGGCAATGCTTAATGTAACGCCGACCATATTGATGAAGGATAACCTTTCTTTAAAAAAGAGAATCCCGATGGGTATAAGTAATAAGGATACCATTAAATTGGATACCAATGAGCCAAGGGTAATATCCGAGCCGGCCCGGTATGCCAGCAAAAATCCCAATTTTAACCCAATAATTGCAAATCCCAATACAAAACTTGCCCAGTTAAGATTTTTAAATGAAGTCCCTAAATTATCCCCATTCGAAAAAAACGGCCATAAAAAAAGGAAATAAGAGTTGCAGTACAATATGTAATCATAAGTGAAAACAAAGGATTGGCTTTTGGAGCGATCAATTTCTGGAAAAAATGATAAAAAACATTGGCTGCAATTGTTAAAGCAATCGATAAATAATATAACAACTTCATTCCTACCTTCGAGCCAATATCAAAATCAAATAAAAAATTTTTAAAAATAAAAGGCCGGATTTGGCCTTTGTTTGTTTCTCTAAAAAAATCTCCATTCCTCTAAAATACCAACTTTTAATGCATAGTATACTGAGGAACTTTATCAACCTTAATTACTTCCTGTTCGGTAATGGATTGCAAAATGGCATAAACCGTCCGCAAATCTCCAATCTCCATATCAGGGGTGACACTAATAGTTTCCTCTCCCATCAGTGATTTATGAAAATTTACCAATTCATTATAATAACCCCTCATGGGCCTAAACCCAATCAATTCATGGCCGCCGTCATTATAAAAAACATTGATCAACCCGCATTGATTATCCTCCATGTAAATCATTCCCTGCGTACCGAAAATTCGCAGTCCAATCATTGGTTTTTGGATTTCCTGACCGGCCGGATAATATGCAAACTCACCAATAACCCCATTCATAAAATGAAGATTAACTGTTACTGCTGCATAGGGACTAAAATCATCCTTTTGGGGAGCGCCAAAAGCTTGCAAAAATTGAATACCGCCAAAAACATACCGGAGTCCGGCTAATGGATGAATTGCCGCATCCAAGAGATCTCCCCCGGGATAAGCTGGATGCTGCCGCCATTCTTTGGCTGAAAAAGAGTCTTTGATCATAGAACAAGGAAAACAATTGGTATTTTGATAAATGAAGTATACCGTTTCACCGATTTTTTTCTGTTCCACCATATCCCGTAAAAGATTAAATTCTTCGCTATAGCGATAATTTTCGGCGATCATCATCGGTACCCCATAATTTGTTGGCAATTCCCGGGTTACTTGCGCTTGATCCAGGGTTGCTCCCATGGGTTTTTCTAAAATAACAGCCTTTCCTGAACGGGCCACGGTTTCAGCAACCGGATGATTTTTAATAATCGGCACCATAATATCGATAGCCTGAAGATCCCGGCGATCAACCATAGCCTGAAAATCGCTATAAACATCCCGTTGTGGATCGAGCCCTAAGCGACTTGCCCAGCCTTCCGCCCTCTCCCGATCCACATCGCAAAGAGCCCTGATTTCATATCGGTCGGTTAATTCCTGATAAGCCGGGTAATGTAGCCTTTCCCACGCCAATCCGGTCCCTATAACCCCTACTTTGATCTTTTCCATAAAGAAAATCCCCCTTTTCATCGATAATTTATCCCGAAAAGAGGAGATTCATAATAACTTAATTTTTATTTTATACCTTTTATTAGTAAATTTACTTGTGTTAACCTAATTTTTATATTATTATATTTAAATATAAAAAAAACAGCTTTAAGCTGTTTTGTGATAGTTTTAATGGCGGAGAGATAGGGATTCGAACCCTAGAGGCTGTTACACCTACACGCGTTCCAGGCGTGCGCCTTCGACCGCTCGGCCATCTCTCCAGAAAATATTGAAATATAAAATACCAAAACTCCATCATTTGAGTTTTTTTACACAAAAAATTGTGTATTCTCAATGATATATCCGATATCAATCAACTTCGTAGAATTGGCGGAGAGAGCGAGATTCGAACTCGCGAGGGACGTGAATCCCTACCCGCTTTCGAGGCGGG
>DNPQ01000409.1:0-863 GCA_003501335.1 Bacillota bacterium | reverse complement strand
CTTCAACCGCTCAGCCATCTCTCCGAATCGAGCGCTCTCCTAGCAATTATGATTGATTATCGAAGCGGCGTTCCCGAAAGAACTCCTTTAATATATTACCACATTCACTAGCCAAAATACCAGCTGTTATTTCAACTTTATGATTAAATCGTTCATCTTGAACAATATTCATCAACGTTCCAGCTGAACCAGCCTTTGGATCGCTTGCACCATACACAAGCCGTTCAATTCTAGCTAATAACATCGCCCCAGCACACATTGGACAAGGTTCTAAAGTTGTGTAAAGCGTTGCTCCGCTTAACCGCCATCCTTGTTGAAACTGTGCTGCTGTTCTAATCGCCAAAATTTCAGCATGAGCGGTCGGATCACAGGTTGTTTCTTTAAGATTATGAGCTCTGGCAATAACTTTTCCCTCAATGACAATGAGGGCCCCGATGGGTACTTCTCCAATCCGGGCAGCCTTGTCGGCTTCTATCAGAGCTTCACGAATAAACTCTTGATCAGCTTCATTCTGTTGTTCCACAGAAGAATCATTTGTCATAACAACACCATAAATATATTAACACATAATACAGGTACTATGCAAGTAAACATTTTTAGAAATTGCTTACAGCGTTGCCATTGATCCTAAACATCAAGATTTCTTACTTCCTTGGCATGAGACAAAATATAATCTTTACGAGGTTCAACTTTATCACCCATCAGCATTGAAAAGGTCTCATCCGCTAAAATAGCATCTTCCAAGGTTACTCTTAAAACAGTTCTCTTTTCCGGATTCATCGTAGTTTCCCACAATTGTTCGGCATTCATTTCTCCTAACCCTTTATACCGCTGCACGGTTATTCCCTGCCGTCCAATTTGAG
>DNPQ01000138.1:11493-12245 GCA_003501335.1 Bacillota bacterium | reverse complement strand
GTTTGGCGGGTTCGGGGGACCTTTTTTTGGAGGAGGATTTTTTAGACCGTCTCCATTTTTCGGATCACCATTCTTTTTCCGCAGACCGTTTTGGGGGGGATGGGGCGGTGGTTGGGGAGGCTGGTGGTAGAATTTAGTCTTTTTGATTGCTTATCTCCATCTTACAATCATACAAATAGCCTACAACATCTCTGTAGGCTTTAAAAAATTATTTTAGTAATCCTAAAAAGTTACCCTTCAATACTAAATCCGACATGCATGTCGGGCCACCCACATTTTAAAGTCTTATTCGCTTTTGCTTTCTCTATTCTTTCAGTTTTTTCTTTTCTCTTTGAAACTTTGCGCCTTTTCAAACAAACTCGCGCCTGTTGGAAAATACACTCATTCAACTGCTTTCATTTGAACTTCCATATATGCGTAGGGTTTCCAATGCATAAAAAAGAAACTGTCCCTTATAAGATAGTCTCCTACCTTCTTAGTTAATTTCTGATTGCCAAAGTTCTCCAGGGCATCGTATTCCCATAAAGCTCTGTTTTATATGGTAATCTCACCTTGGCAAACTTCGCCGTCTGGCATGGACAAAACTCAATTTTAGTCAGTCACTCCCAATCTCCTTGAGAGAAGGAGTTTAAGTGGTACAAAACCAAACGATGCCATATTGGTTTGAAACGGTTTACTCTCATTCCGGATGAAGAATATTTTCTTTTTCGGATAGTTGATTATCACATTAAAGTGAGCTAGAAATCCATTTG
>DNPQ01000138.1:9313-11097 GCA_003501335.1 Bacillota bacterium | reverse complement strand
TGATCTTATGAGCGGGCAATTTAAATAAGGTTTCAATTGTTCCAGATCTTTGACAGGAAGCGTTAAAAAATCACCTAAGTTTCCGGTGTCAATCAATGCGTCCATCCGATTGCCATCAGCCAGTTTGAGCTTTGTTCTAAAATCATGATCCACAATGGAATAAAATCAGCCGCGGATACTATTTAATGTTTTCATTTCAATAAGTACTTGATATTGACAAGCACTACAGATTTGTGTTAATTTTCGTAAAACTGTTCCACATGAATTTGATAATCCCTACCGAATCAAACC
Organism: Bacillota bacterium; assembly: GCA_003501335.1. Taxonomy (GTDB): domain Bacteria; phylum Bacillota; class UBA4882; order UBA8346; family UBA8346; genus UBA8346. Next base: position 10,806 of record DNPQ01000138.1, on the reverse strand, counting down.
AGCATGACGATGGTTATCCTGATAAAATTCAATCTCCCCACAACTGCTATAGTCAGTTAACGTTCCCTTTAAGCAATACAAAATCATATCTCTTCTTGCATGAATCATGATTAGCCGATAAAATAAGTTTGAATGGGGGAGTTCTCAATGAAACAAAACCGATATGACGATGCCATCTTTTTTGATAAATACAGCCAAATGTAAATAATCTCATCAAGTCGGGATTTGCAATAGCCGGGCTGGTTGAACCGGAGCCTCCCGAGAATTTGCTTGATACGGTTCCCGGGATGAGGGATGAACTGCGCAGAACGATGATGTTGCTGATGTCGGCGAGAAAAAGAAATTTTTAGAGAATTAAATATCGGTTTCACTATTTGGAACCAAAAAAGCTCCTTCCGGGGTATAAACAGCTCCCTCTGGGCAAGCAATTGTTTGTTCCGGAATACTAAATAGCTCCCTCCGAGCAAGCAATTCCTTCATCCGAAATACTAATAGTTCCTTCCGAGCAAGCAATTGCTCCTTCAGGAATACCAAACAGCTCCTTCTAAGCGAGAAAAGCCTCACTCCGGGATACCAATGTGCTATCTTTGAGCTAGTAAAAGCTGGATTGACAGTTGAAACAGCTCCTGCCGAAGTCTAAAAAGGTAACTTTAAAATACTAAAAGGTCTCTTTAAGATACCACTTGGTATCTTTTGGGTAAAAGCGGCTCCTGCTGAGCCAGAAAAAGCTGTCCTAGATATAGAAAAAGGTACCTTGAAGATACCAAAAGTTATCTTTTAGGCAGAAAAAGCTATTATTAAGACAGAAAAAATAAAATACCAAGGCAGTATAAGTGTCTGAACCTTCGATTAAGCTGATTGAATGGGAGCAGGTTTTAAATGTTTTATTGCCCGGTTATTATTTCTGATTGTGCAAAGATTGGCACTTTTTTTTAAACAGATCGAATCATTAATATGCACCATTTGATACCGGGTGATCGGCATCAGCAAGATACCGGCCACATTTTTTTCAGCCCCAAAAATTAATCAGCCATTTAGAATCTTGGTGTTCCAAGACAGCGCCCTCATCCAGTATCCGCTGAAGATTGTAAGGATTATTCATCTTCCGTTTTAAATCCGGCGGTTTCAGACCTAAAATGATTTCCCGCGTTTTTCGGCCCACTGCAATCCGGTAATTACGTAAGGCCTACAGCAATAATCCTTGTTTACTACCGTTTCATCAGTGGATGATCTTCTTTCAATTCTACCAAATCCCACAAATTTCCATACAAATCCTTAAATACCGCAACCACACCATAAGATTGTTCTTTCGGTTCTCTCACAAATTCGATCCCCTTTGAGAGCATTTCGTTATAATCTCTCCAAAAATCATCAGTGTTTAAAAACAAAAAAACTCTGCCGCCCGCCTGGTTGCCGATAAATAGCTCTTGTTCAGGCTTGGATGCTCTTGCAAGTAATATCGTAGTGCCGACTGAACCGGGAGGAGATATAAC
>DNPQ01000138.1:0-9016 GCA_003501335.1 Bacillota bacterium | reverse complement strand
GTTCAGGCTGATATATATCTTCAATCAATGTAAAATGTAGCTTCTTGGTATAAAAATCGATGGCCTCATCATAATCTTTGACAACCAAAGCGATATGGATGATTGATTGGATCATTTCCTTACCTCCACCCATTTTTAGTTCTTTATCCAAATTATATTTTCCAGTATCATTCCTATAAAGTCAAGTTTCATTGATATCAAATCCAAAAAAAATTTCTTCTCCGTGATGCTTTACCGAAACCCTTGCAATGGGTAAGTCCTATCTGCAGATCGCTAAACAATTTTTCCCCTCGCCTTTCTAGTCGGAATATGATATCTTATCTATGGGATCTCTTGACACGAACGCAGGTTCGGTATAAGATAAAATTTGTGCTTCTTTCCAAGTGTGCCATACGTCGGGAATAGCCTCTGGATTTATTTAGTCTCAATAACTCTGTGCATAATCAAAATAGGTTGTCTTAGTTTAATCTTAAAGGAGTTTTTCTCATGCCAACCTCTAAAAATACTACAGTATACGATAATAACAGTATTTCCTCTCTGAAAGGGGCCGATCGGGTTCGTCTCAGACCGGGTGTTATCTTCGGTTCCGACGGCATAGAAGGCTGCGAGCATTCCTTCTTTGAAATTCTTTCCAATGCCATCGATGAAGCCCGTGAAGGCTATGGAGAAATTATCGAAGTCATCCGGCACAGTGATCACTCAATAACCGTAATTGACCAAGGCCGCGGTATTCCATTGGACTTTAACCCCAGAGAAAACCGTTTCAATTGGGAACTGGTTTTTTGTGAACTTTATGCTGGCGGTAAATACAAAAACAATAGTGGTGAAAATTATGAATTCAGCTTGGGCCTCAATGGCCTCGGAAGCTGCGCTACCCAATACAGTTCCGGATTTATGGATGTGACGGTTTACCGGGATGGTTACAAATTTAGTTTGCATTTTGAAAATGGCGAAAATATCGGGGGCTTACAAAAGGAAAAAACCAAGTATGAACATACCGGGACCATCATCCATTGGAAACCCGATTTAAAAGTTTTCACCGATATCGCCATCCCTCTGGAATACTATCAGACCACCCTCAAAAAACAGGCTGTCGTCAATGCCGGTCTCACTTTTAAACTCCAGGACCAGACTCTAGGTGAAAGTTATGAATATTGTTATGTGAGCGGCATTATTGACTATTTGAAAGAAATCAATCAGGATAAAGGATTTACCGAAATTCAATCCTACGAGACCCAGACCCGGGGACGGGACCGCGAGGACAAGCCTGAGTACCGGGTTAAATTGCAAGTCGCCTTTTGTTTCAACAACGAAATCAACCTATTGGAATATTATCACAACTCCAGTTTTTTGGAATACGGCGGTTCGCCCGATAAAGCGGTTAAGACCGCCTTTATCTATGAAATCGATCAATGTCTAAAAGCCCGGGGCAAGTATACTAAGGATGAAGCCAAAATCACTTTCGCCGATATCCAGGATAGTTTAATCCTAGTCAGTAACTCATTCTCAACGGAAACCAGTTATGAGAACCAGACCAAAAAGTCGATCACCAATAAATTCATCCAGGAAGCGTTAGCCGATTTTCTTAAGCAACAACTGGAAATTTATTTTATTGAAAATAAGCTTGAAAGTGAAAAGATCCTGGAACAAGTGCTGGTCAATAAAAGGAGCCGAGAAACCGCTGAAAAGACCCGGATTAACATTAAAAAGAAGCTTAGCGGCAGTATTGATATTGGCAACAGAGTTAAAAAGTTTGTGGATTGCCGTACCAAAGATATGGATAGACGCGAAATCTATATTGTGGAAGGAGATTCAGCCCTCGGTTCCTGTAAAATGGGACGCGATGCCGAATTTCAAGCCGTAATGCCGGTGCGCGGTAAAATTTTAAATTGTCTTAAAGCTGAATATGACAGTATTTTTAAAAATGAAATCATTGTTGATCTGCTGAAAGTATTAGGTTGCGGCGTCGAGATCAAATCAAAACACAATAAAGATTTGAATACCTTTGATTTAAATAATTTACGTTGGAACAAAGTCATTATCTGTACCGATGCCGACGTTGACGGTTTTCAAATCCGTACGCTGATACTGGCGATGCTGTACTGCTTAACACCGACCCTTATCTCCAGCGGCAAAGTATATATCGCCGAATCGCCGTTATTTGAGATCATCACCAAAGATAAGTCTTATTTTGCTTATAGCGAAAAAGAAAAACAGGATATTTTGGCTAAAATGAAAGGCAAATATAGCATTCAACGTTCCAAAGGTTTAGGCGAAAATGAACCGGAAATGATGTGGCAAACCACCATGAATCCGGCAAGCCGCCGCTTGATCCAGGTATTACCTGATGATATCGAACGCACCGAGCAAGTTTTCGATTTACTGCTGGGTGAAAATCTGCAAGGCCGCAAAGATTTCATCGAGGAAAATGGCCATAAATATTTGGATATGCTGGATGTAAGCTAAAAACCAATACTAACATTTGAAATAACGATCGGGGGCCATTGTTGTGGCGACAACGAATTTAGTCGGACAAAAAATCATTGATACTTTAGAACAAAATTATATGCCATATGCCATGAGCGTCATCGTCTCCCGGGCCATTCCGGAGATTGACGGCTTTAAGCCTTCTCATCGCAAACTGTTATATACCATGTATAAAATGGGCCTACTGACCGGAGGCCGGACCAAGTCGGCCAATATCGTCGGCCAGACCATGAAACTCAATCCCCACGGTGACATGGCCATCTATGAAACCATGGTCCGTTTGACCCGTGGTTATGATGCGCTATTGCTTCCCTTCATCGATTCCAAAGGTAATTTCGGCAAACAGTATTCCCGGGATATGCATTTCGCTGCCCCCCGTTATACCGAAGCCAAACTGGACAAAATCTGTGATGAAATCTTTAAAGATTTGGATAAAGATACGGTAGAGTTCACCGATAACTACGACGGAACCCTTAAGGAACCAACCCTGTTGCCGACGACCTTTCCCAATATTTTAGTGAACTCCAATCAAGGGATCGCTGTCGGTATGGCCAGTAATATCTGCAGTTTCAATCTTCGCGAAGTCTGTGAAACCGCTATTGAATACTTAAAAAATCCTGAGGCCGATCTGCTAAAATCTCTAAAGGCGCCGGACTTGGCTTCCGGTGGTCAACTGATATTCAACGAACGGGATATCCGGGAAATTTATGAGACAGGCCGCGGCGGTTTCAAAGTGCGGGCCAAATACCGTTTTGATGCTAAAAATAATTGCCTGGAGATTTACCAAATCCCTTTCACCACCACATCCGAAGCCATCATTGATGCTGTTATCGACCTGGTTAAAAACGGTAAGATCAAGGAAATCAGTGATGTCCGCGATGAAACCGACTTAAACGGCCTGAAGGTTACTTTAGATCTCCGTAAAAACGCTGACCCTGAAGGCTTGATGAATAAATTATTTAAGCTTACGCCCCTACAAGAATCTTTCAACTGTAATTTCAACATCTTAATTCATGGAAAACCCCGGGTACTGGGTGTACGGGACATTTTGAAAGAATGGGCCGATTTCAGGATTGACTGTATCAAGAGGCAAATCGTCTTCGACATTCAAAAGAAGTCAGAAAAGCTTCACCTACTGGAAGGCCTGGCAAAGATCCTGCTGGATATCGACAAGGCTATTCGCATCATTCGTGAAACTGAACTTGAAAATGCCGTTATTCCTAATTTAATAAAGGGCTTTTCCATTGATCAGGTTCAAGCTGAATTCATTGCTGAAATCAAATTGCGGAATCTTAATAAGGAATATATCGTAAACCGGATTGCGGAAATCGCCGGACTCCAAAAAGAAATTGCCGGCCTTCAGGATTTACACAGCCATGAAGAAAAGATTAAAGCGCTAATCTGCCGTGAACTCATGGAGGTTGCCAAAAAATACGGTGCTCCCCGCCGCACGGAAATCATTGGTGAGGAAAACATCACCGAAGTTACGGTTGAGCACTTAATTGACGATTATAATTTAAAAATCTTCCTGACCGAACAAAATTATCTGAAAAAGATTACCCTGGCTTCATTACGAGCCAATCCCGAACATAAACTAAAAGAGGAAGACCGGATCATCCAGGAAATAGAGACTCATAACAAGGCCGATCTCTTGCTCTTCTCCAACAAGCATTGTGTTTATAAACTAAAGATTTATGATATCAATGACTGTAAGGCCAGCACTTTAGGGGAATACTTAACCAACCTGCTGGAACTGGAACCGGAAGAAAAAATCATTTATGTGGTAGCCACCGATAATTATCAGGGAAATTTATTATTTGCCTATGAAAACGGCAAGATTGCCAAGGTTGATCTAGCCGGCTATGTTACCAAAACCAACCGGCGCAGACTGGCCAATGCCTATTCCGATTTGTCGCCACTAGTCATGATGAAATATTTAGAACAAGATTTGGAGTTGGTGGCTTACAGCAGTATCAATAAAGTGTTAATATTTAATAGCGCCGCTGTTAGCGCTAAAACTACCAGAGACTCCCAGGGCATACAGGTATTGATTTCGAAAAAAGCCAGCCGGATGGTTGAGCTTAAACCCCTTTCTGAAGTGAGTCTCGGTGATCCCAATTACTATCGTACAAAAAACATCCCTGCCATCGGTTGTTATCTGAAAGAGGAAGACCGGCAAATAGAGCAAGGAAGCCTAGGGTTAGAAGTAAGTCCCAAAAAAGAATAAAAATGACTTAACATCATTATTGGGCCGTGAATGAATGACCCTATTCATTTCAACTCCGGTTCAATAATGATTTATCCCTTACCTTATTTATCACTCCTGCAGGTATCTAATTTACCTGCCAAAACTGCAGATTTTATCACCCTGAGATTTCTACTTCAAATTCATTACACCAACTAGATTCAACCCAATCCTAACTATCAATTAGCTCTGAAAGCTCTAAGCTTTCATTTCTAATATAATAAATTGGATAGGAGGAATCAGTTATGAATGAAACCCATAAAAAATATCCAGAGATTAGTGTCGCTCTCTCTTTTATCTTTCCGGGGGCCGGGCAACTTTACAATGAAGAATACGCTAAAGGCATAATACTGATTGTCGCTACCCTCCTCATCATTGTTTACAGTGGTATTTCACTAGGCTCCGAATTCATTAATAGCGTATACCTTCTCCGGACAGACCTGATTATGCGTATTTTGGTCTCTTCCTTGATTTGTTTCGGCATTTGGCTATACGGTATCATTGATGGCGCAGTAGGAGCTTTTAAACACACCTTAACCAATACCGACCATTCTCAATCCGCATCCCCCAGTAAAAAAGGCTTCATTGTATTCGGAGCTCTGCTCATCATTATTGGTATTGTCGGAGTTTTTAATTTATTGGGAATTCATTTCTCGATTTTCATCAAATATAGTTGGCCGGTTGCCTTCATTCTCCTTGGTTGCTACTTATTAGCCAAATCAACCGGTTTCCTGAAAGGAGCAAAATAAAATGAGAAAATTCAATTTATCCGGAATCGGCTTGGGAATTTTTCTTATAGGGCTGGGAATCAGTTATGCTTTACGACAGGCTGGCGTTTTACATAGCCTTCATATTTGGCTGCAACTTTATCCGATTTTAGCGATTTTGTTAGGCTTAGACTTTATTTTAGTCAGTACCGCCCGCACTGCCTCGCATTTCTCCAAACCGAGTCCCTGGATGGTTACAGTGATCATCCTCATCATTATTATCGGGCTGGTCTCTTCTTTTTGCTCCCAGAGCATAGTATTTAATTTACCTCAGTTAGGAAGTTTGGATGGGTGGGACGACTGGTCCTCCGGTCGGAGTTCACAGTCCCAATTCACAGTGGATCAAAATTTCAAACTGCCCCAAGGAATAACCAACATTAAAGTTCAAAATGAATCTGGCAATATTCAAATCAATAATACTGCCAGCCATACTATTTTCGCCAAAGCTCATATTAAGCTTACAGGACATCACGATAACTCGTCCACGCGCATGAAGAATATCCAAAAGCAATTCAAATTCACCGGAGAAATTCAAGATGATACTTTGGTAGTGAAATTCATTACTCCGGATGAATTTAACTTTTTAAGCCGCTATCATTGTGATTCCAATATTATAATCGACATACCAAAAGGGCTGGCGATTGTTGTTAAAAGTAATGCTGGAAATATCGACGTATCTGGCATCGATGGTTCTTTAACTGTCGAAAATCAAGCTGGAAATGTAAACATCGATAGCGTCATGGGTAACGCGGACATTCATTCCAACGCAGGGCAGGTTGAAATCAAAAAAGTAAATGGCAGTTCGACGATTCATTGTAACGCCGGAAACGTCAATCTGGCTGAGTGCGAAGGTCCAATAACTGCTGAACTTAGGGCTGGCAATCTGAATATTCATTTCACTAAAGTCAGCAGTAATTGCGATCTTGATCTAGCGGCTGGGAATTTAAAATTAAGTCTGCCTGCCAATGCCCGTTTTACCATTGCTGCTGAAAGCTCTATGGGAAATATTGATTCGGATTTTGCCCTCACAACCAAAAAAGAGTATACCAGAGCTACTGCTAATGGTGAAGTTAATGGCGGCGGCCCGTTGATTCGGATCAGAAATAGCAGCGGTAATATCAAACTGCAAAACAATTAAGATAGTTTGAGCTTTTTAGCCGTCAAAGGATGCTATAGGCTATCAAGAAAGTAATTGAGCATAAAAAAATATACAATATATCATTAAAAGCGATCAAATATATATTGTATATTTTATCATTCATTTTTCTTTTAAAATAGCCACTTATGCAGAAACTTGAGCCGTGTTTTCATGATGGGAATGTGTCGAACCTCCGGCAATCGCATTAGCCCATTTGCCGCATTTATCGCCCCATCGGGCAATCGGCTCGCCTTCTAAATCGACTTCAATAACTTCACAGGCATTGGGGCAACCTTCACAATTGAAGGTTTTGGGTACAAACTGTAAATCGGCGGTGTCAAAGCCGGAAAATTTCGTCTGATAATTTGTTTTTACCATAAGATCTTTGGCAATCAAGGCGGCCCCAATAGCACCCATGACGTTGAAATACTTTGGAATGATCACTTCATGTTTTAATTCCTTCTCCAAAGCGGCAACGATGCCCTTATTAGCCGCTACCCCGCCCTGAAATACGAATGGCGGCTCCAAGTTTTTACCGCGACATAAATTAGTAAGATAATTGCGGATAAGCGCTTCACAAAGCCCTTTGATAATATCGGCCTTCGAAAAGCCAAATTGTTGTTTAGCAATCATATCCGACTCTGCAAATACCGTACACCGACCGGCGATCCGGATATTTTCATTGGATGAAAGAGCCATATCGCCAAATTGTTCGATGGGAATCTTCAGCCGTTCCGCCTGATGGTCCAAAAAGGAACCCGTTCCGGCAGCACAGACAGTGTTCATGGCAAAATCCACCACCATTTGGTCCTGGAGCAATATGACTTTGGAATCCTGGCCCCCTATCTCAAAAATGGTTTTGACCTCCGGATAATAATGGGTAACAGCTGTGGCGTGAGCAGTAATCTCATTTTTAACAATATCTGCTCCCAGAATAACCCCCGCCAGTTGTCTGCCGCTTCCCGTTGTGCCGACTCCTAAAATCTCAATATTCGGATTTTGGTTTTGCAGCAATTTAATCCCATTTTTAATACACTCCAAAGGTTGTCCATTGGTTCGGATATATTGTTGCGATAATATCTGGTCATCCGGACTAACGGCTACAATATTGGTACTGACCGATCCGACATCTACTCCCAAAAAGGCCTTCGTCATCTTATTCCTCCTAGACTGTCATCTGAATTTTTTTGGTTCTTAATAATTCAACAAACGCTTCAATACGGGTAAGATTATTGGCAATACCCGATTGTTCGTCGAGAGCCAATGTTAAAACGGGAATTTTATGATCACGCGATATTTGAGGTACTATACTCTGGGTTACCAGTTCCGGTAAGCAAGCAAAAGGCATTAAATGGATGATTCCATCATAGCCCTTCTTTTTATAATCGATGATGCCCCCAACATTTTCAATCTCATGGCCGCCGATAGGAATTTCCATATATTGTTTGCTGGCCTTTAAAATCGCTTTATTTGATTTACCCAAAAATCGTGGTAAATTGTGATCAACCCAGGTTGATATACACATGGAACGCGAAACTTCACAGCCTAGATCCCCCATCACTTCGGCAATATTCATGTTTATGGAGGATTCCATGACTACAAATATTTCTCCAACGATGCCGATGCGAATTTTCTGGCTTTCGGGTATCTCTTTGAGGGGAATTGCTTGCAACATTGTCAAGCCCTCACGATGAAGCTGCTTTACATCCTGCAAAGTCTTAACTTCTTTATAGCAGCGTTGGGTTATTTGGTCAAGGACTTTCGTAAAAGAGCCTCGTTTCAACTCATAAGCTCTTTTAATTTCTACCATTTTTTGCAGATCATCAATAGCCTGTGCTAAACGGTATACGGTATAAACCACCCTGGCGACTTTGGCCCAACTGTTATTCCCCTTGAGCATCTGTATGTTATGCCAAAAAAGGCGAGGATCTTCAAAGGCACTGTCAAATACGATAATATTGGCATTATATCCCAAACTTTGGAGTGTCCTACGGTGTACCTCATTATAAAATCCTGCCCGGCAAGGACCATTTCCACCTGCGGTTACTATCGTATCTGCCCCTAATTCCAAAGCCTCTATATAAGAACCCAGAATGACTTTATAGGGAAAGCAAGCAAATTCCGGACTATATTTTACTCCTAATTGAATCGTATGTTGACTGGGACGGGGCGGCTCAATGACATCGTGTCCCAATAATTCAAAGATTTTATAATAGACTATCGGTGAACCCATGTAAGGAAAGGTAATTTTCATTTAAGCGCACTCCGATCCCGATTTCTTCTTGGCAATCATATCGACAAATGCTTCAACCCTAGTTTGCAAGTGATTTTCACCCGTATGTTCATCAATACGAACTGTCATAAAAGGTTTCCGAAACT
>DNPQ01000429.1 GCA_003501335.1 Bacillota bacterium | reverse complement strand
TTGGGCTTGTTAAATCGGAAGAATCGCAAATGGTCGTCGCTGAGGGGACTTCCGATGATGCCTTATTTGACAAGAAAAATTCTGCCAAGAAAAAAGGAGAAGTTAGATATTGAAGATTGCTTTTGAAATCCGAGAGCAATTTTGCTTATGAAAATAATAATTTAAAGTTAAAAATTGCGTGAGGAAAGAAGCGCAATTTTTTTATGCTTTTATGCTTTATTGATAATTTTGAACTGTCAATTCGAAGTCGCTTTTGGTATAATTTGTTTCAGAACACTTCAAAGGAGTTTTATAAAAAATGGATTTAATCAAAGTTATTGCTGCAGAATTGAAAATATCACCGCGTCAGATTGAAAGTACAGTCAGATTGCTTGATGACGGAAACACGATTCCGTTTATCGCTAGATATCGTAAAGAAGCTACCGGAGAACTTGATGAGGAAAAATTACGGGATATTGATGAACGTTTGAAATATTTGCGCAATCTAGAGGCTAGAAAAGAAGAGGTTTTAAAGTCCATTGATGAACAAGGCAAGTTAACTCCGGAGTTAACACAGTCCATTATGGAAGCGACCAAGCTGCAAGAGGTGGAAGATCTTTACCGGCCTTATAAACAAAAGAAGCGGACCCGGGCTATGATTGCCAAGGAACGCGGCCTGGAGCCGTTGGCCGACCTCATTTGGGCCCAGCAGATTGAGTCTGGAACTATTGATGAGTTGGTGGCCCAATTTATCAATGGTGAAGCAGGGGTAGGAACCGCGGCTGATGCTTTGGCCGGGGCCCGTGACATTATAGCCGAAAAAATTTCCGATGATCCCGATTACCGTAAAGTCCTCCGCGAATATCTTTGGGGTGAGGCGGTTATCGCCTCTGAGGCCAAAGAGGCTAAGAAAAAAAATAAAAAAGATGAAGAAGCGGCCGAACGGGATGAATATAGAATGTATGCCGAGTTTAAAGAGCCGCTGAAAAAAATTCCGCCGCACCGGATTTTGGCCCTCAATCGCGGCGAAAAAGAAGAGTCTTTGAAAGTGACTCTGGAAGCGGAGCATGAGACTGCTTTAACTAAATTGGGAGCTCTGATTATTACGAATCGGAAGGCGATTTTTATCGCCGAGTTGGAAGAGGCAATTAGTGATGGCTATAAACGTTTGTTATTTCCTTCGCTGGAACGTGAATTACGTACAGCTGTTACAGAAACCGCGGAAGAACATGCGATTAAAATGTTTGGTCTCAATTTACGGAATTTAATTTTACAGCCCCCTGTGAATGGCCTTCGGGTGATGGGCATTGATCCGGGGTACCGGACCGGTTGCAAGGTTGCGGTTGTAGATGAAACCGGGAAGCTACTCGACACGGCTACGATTTACCCGCATCCACCGGTGAACAAATGGGAAGAAACTTTAGAAATTCTGCAAAAATTGGTGGAAAAGTACCAGGTATCTTTACTATCGATTGGGAATGGGACAGCCTCCCGGGAAAGTGAAACTCTGGCGGTGGAATTAATCCATAAGCTGGGCGCCACGAAAACTGCCTATTGTATTACGAGTGAGGCTGGGGCTTCAGTTTATTCGGCTTCAAAATTAGCAAAAGAAGAATTTCCGGATCTGGACGTTTCGATCCGCGGTGCTGTGTCTATTGCCCGGCGGATTCAAGACCCCTTAGCCGAACTGGTGAAAATCGACCCCAAGTCGATAGGCGTCGGTTTATATCAGCATGATGTGGATCAAAAAAAGCTGGGTGAAACTTTGGGCGGTGTCGTAGAATCTTGCGTGAACTATGTGGGAGTGGATTTGAATACCGCTTCTCCGGCATTGCTTCAATATGTAGCCGGCTTGCAGCCTGCAGTGGCTAAGAATGTTATCGCCTTTCGCGATGAAAACGGTAAATTTAAAAGCCGGGCTCAATTAAAAAAGGTCAAACGCTTGGGGGAACAAGCCTTTGTCCAAGCCGCGGGTTTTTTAAAAATTAGTGATGGGGAAGAACCTTTGGATACAACGGCAGTCCATCCCGAATCTTATGAGATTGCCCGTAATTTGCTGAAAAAATTGGGTTTTGTTCCTGAAGACATTCGGGATAAAGACAGACTGGCTTTATTAAAATTGAAGTTGCAGGATGTCAATATTGATAAAACGGCCGCGGAATTAGAAGTGGGCAAACCGACTTTGAAAGATATTGTGGATGCACTCGCAAAACCGGGTCGTGATCCCCGTGAAGATTTACCCAAACCTATTTTTCGAAACGATGTTTTGACGATGGAGGATTTAAAACCGGGAATGATGGTAACCGGTACAGTGCGGAATGTAATTGATTTTGGCGCCTTTGTAGATATCGGCGTTAAACAGGATGGATTGGTGCATATCTCCGAACTTTCCGATAAATACGTGAAAAATCCTAATGAGGTAGTGGCAGTAGGCGATATTGTGGAGGTTCGGGTCAAGGAAGTTGACTTGGTGAGAAAACGGATTGCTTTATCCATGAAGAAGGAGGATACAGGCGATGCGTCTCAGAAGCCGGCTGCCGGCGGGGATGAAGGGAAACGGCCGGTAAGATCAGCTAATGTTCCTAAAGAACCCGTTGAAAAAAAGGATATGACCATGAATTCCTTACGGGAAAGCTTTTTGAAAGCCGGATTCAAGGTGAAATAACCGTGTCAAAATAATTTACAGATAGAATAAATAAATGGGTTTTTATATTTAACTTACAATTTAAGGAAATCGATGTTACTTTTAATCCTTAGATTATTTATAATTCAATCAATAAAAAGCGTTCCCGGCAGGAACGCTTTTTATTATGCTGTAGCCATGTCCCGGCTGTAAAAGTATTTTTTTAAAGGCGGATGAGGGTAAAAAAAGAGTCGAGGGTACTCCAACCTTTTTGAAAAAATTAATGCATTTTGTAACCAATATTTTTGAAGTTGAATATTTGTTTATAGTGTATATGAATATGAATAATGCCATACCCCAGCGGAAAAGTAAAATGGAGGTGTTTTTTTGATCAAAGTATTATCGATCGACGGGGGAGGTATCCGGGGAATTATTCCGGCAATGGTCCTGGCGGAGATCGAAAAACGGACTCAAAAGCCGATTGCAGAAAATTTTCAACTGATTGCCGGCACTTCGACAGGAGGTATTTTGGCCTTGGGTTTAACCAAACCGGCTCGTCAAGGAAGACCTCAATATAGTGCCGCCGATATGATGGAGCTGTATCAAAAGGAAGGAAAGGCAATTTTTTCCCGTTCGTGTCTCCATCGGCTATTCGCTTTAGGATTTATTTTACGGGAAAAATATTCTGCTCAAGGCATTGAGAAGGTGTTGGTTAAGTATTTTGGGGACACTCGACTGAAAGAAGCGTTAACCGAAGTTCTGGTTACGGCTTACGATACGGAAAACCGGGATTCTTGGTTTTTCAAAAGTAGTAAGGCCAAGGATCCCAACCATCCCGAAGCTGATTTTTTGATGAGCGATGTAGCCCGGGCTACTTCGGCAGCTCCGACTTATTTTTCACCGGCTAAAATTGAAATCAAAACCGCGGTTGATTATTGCAGTTTAATCGACGGAGGCATTTTTGCCAATAATCCCGGTATGTGCGCCTATGTAGAGGCGATAGCAAATGCGCGAGCCCGTAACCGGCAAACCCGAAAATCGACGTTTCCTTCCGGAAAGCTCAATTTATGTGAAAAAGAGGAGGATATTCTTCTTTTATCGCTTGGAACCGGGCAATATACAAGACCGCTTCCTTATTCCCGGATTAAGCATTGGGGCATCCGGTGGGCTCAGCCGATCCTAGATGTAGTATTTGACGGGGTCAGTGATACCGTCGATTATCAATTACGACAACTATTACCTCCTGCAGGAAAAGGCGTTGAACGTTATTATCGTTTTCAGGTTTGTTTGGATAAGGATAATGACCAGATGGACACCACAAATTCCAATCAGATTCATCTGTATAAATTGTTGGCGGAAAAATTGATTCAGGAAAATGATAGGAAGCTCGATCAACTTTGCCGGCAGTTAACAGATAGATTACCAGTCCAAACTTTAAAAGCCCCAATAAGCAGAGTCGGTTAATATCACTCTATAAAGTGGTCAAAACCATTAGTCGGAAAAGCCAAACAAAGATGAGAGCCGCTAATGCAGATTCGTATCTCCCTGTTCCTGATTTTTTAGAAAACCATGTTTACGGCTATTATCAATAATGATCCTTGCCGCTTCGCCGGGTTCATCGACTAATTGCAGCAACGTTAAGTCTTCCGGAATGATGCACCCGGCTGCTAACATCTGATCTTCCATCCAGGATATTAATCCTTTCCAGTATGATGTACCGTAAAGTACAATGGGGAAGTGGTCAATTTTATCAGTTTGAACTAAAGTCAGGGCTTCAAAAAGTTCGTCCATGGTGCCGACACCACCGGGCATAATGATGAATGCTATCGAATATTTAATAAACATTAATTTCCGCACGAAAAAATAGCGAAATTTTAAGGCAATCGTTTGATAGGGATTGGGCGCCTGCTCGTGGGGAAGTTGAATACTGCAACCAACTGAATTACCATGGAGCTGGAAAGCGCCTTGATTGGCAGCTTCCATGATCCCGGGTCCTCCACCGGAAATGACAGTCATACCGGCAGCGGATAAATGTTGGGCTATATCTATCGTCGCTTGATAGTAAGGATTATCCACTCCGAAGCGGGCTGAACCAAAAATGGTTGCAGCGGGACCAATTTTTGAAAGCGCATCAAACCCCTCTACGATTTCACCTTGAATTCGTAAAATTCGCCAAGGATCCTGGGTTGTAAAATCGGAAAGTGGAGGGCATGGCGTTTGAAGAAGCTCTTTGTCCTCGTTATCGAGAATGTTTTTAGGGTTTTGAAGTTGTATCAAAAAAATCACCGGAGTTATTTTATCCAATGATTTTTATTATAAACTGTATTTGAATTACTATAGATTACCAATTAAGATTGGTTCATTGGGGCAGGATTTACCCATTATGGAACGAATATGTAAAAAAATCGTTTAATTTTACATCAGTTTGCATGGTAATCTTTTTAAAATGTTACTTGGATGATTTTTGCTAAAAAGTGGATCTTTGGTTTCCTGACACGATGGGCTTGGTGAATTATAGGCAGATTTGATCCGTTTAGCCAGATTAGGAGTTGATAGTGTGTTAGTCCAAAAAACATGCCGCAAAATTGGCCTTCTGTTTTTTATTATAGCTTTTACAGCTTGTATAGTACAAACGACTATGGGAGTCGACCAATTTTTTCCTCTTGATAAGATTAAGCCCGGGATGAAAGGCTATGGCTACACAGTTTTCTCCGGTACCAAAATTGAAAAATTCGGTATTGAAGTGATTGGTATCGCCGATAAAAGCACGGGAAAAAGCAAGTTAATTTTGGTAAAACTAAGCGGGAAATTACTGGAAGAAAACGGCGGCTTATCGGCAGGTATGAGCGGTAGTCCGGTGTATATTCATAATCAGCTTGTAGGAGCGATTAGTTATGGATTTGAAAATGCTGATTCACTTTTGGCCTTTGTAACGCCCATTGATTTGATGCTGAACATGAAAGAATCCGATGAAGATGCTTTCTATTTCCCTGCTTATCATCAAAAAGCAATTCCAGTCAGTACGCCTGTTATCATATCCGGGATGAAAAAGCGAGGGTTTGATTTACTTTCTCACTCATTGGAAACGTATGGTTTTAAAACGGTTGCTGCTTTAGATACAGGGGAGTCCAGCTTGGAAATGGGCAAAAATCTGATTAAACCGGGCAGTGCTATTTCCGTGATGATGGTAACAGGTGACTATCAGGTTTCAGCTCTTGGAACTGTTACCTGGGTTGGGGGTAAGGAATTTTTGGCATTTGGGCATTCATATAACAACAAGGGTAAGGTTGATTATTTCGCATATCAAGCAGCCATTCTAAAGACGGTTCGCAGTTCCCAAATGGCATTTAAGATAGGTACTCCTCTGAAGCTGATCGGGAGAATTACGGAGGACCGTCAATCGGGTATTCTCGGAAAATTGGAGGAAATCCCGGCTTATATCCCGGTACAACTAGCTATACGGGATAATGAACGGAATCGAATCCGCCAAAGTATATTCTACGTTCAAGCCAATGAACTAATGGCCCGGGATCTCGTCGTAGCCGGGGTTACTGATGCAATTGATCAAACAATTGACCGAGTGGGTCCCGGAACTGCCAATGTTTATATTGAGGTTGTTCCTTCATCCGGAGAAAAAATTGACCAACAAAATTTATTTTATAGTAAAGATATTGCCACGGCTTGCACGAAAGATTTGAATGATTTACTGACCCTCATTGCAGGAAA
>DNPQ01000615.1 GCA_003501335.1 Bacillota bacterium | reverse complement strand
ATGTACCTAAGCAATCGAAAACTATATTTTTTCGCTCTCTTCTGAAGTCTCGATAAAAGGAAGGCCTGTAAAGACGTGTCAAAATTGATCTTAATCACCGGTGGAGCCCGTAGTGGCAAAAGTTCCTACGCCGAAACCATCGCCTCCAAAGCCGGGACTGATGTCCTATATATCGCGACTGCGCTTCCGATTGACACCGAAATGAAAGAACGGATTACCAAGCACCGCGAACATCGGCCCTCTCAGTGGCAAACCGTTGAGGCCTATCGGGACATCGACAAAGTCATATCCAAAAATTTTCCGGGAAAATCGGCGGTTTTATTGGACTGCATCACCGTGATGCTCAATAATTTATTCTTTGATAGCGGTATGAATTGGGATACGGCGGATCACCGGATGATTGCCACATTTGAAGAGGAGTCTCGGAAAGAATTCCAAAAACTGATTACCTGTGCCTCCCAATTGGACATTCCGGTCATATTGGTTACCAATGAACTGGGGATGGGACTGATTCCCGAAAACCGTCTGTCACGAATTTTTACGGATATTCATGGCCGGACCAACCAACTTCTGGCTGCCGCCGCCCAAGAAGTCTATCTTTGTATATCCGGCATACCGTTACAAATCAAATAATGCCTTGCTTTAAAAATGAAAACATTCTTCTAGGGTAGCTAACCAATTCTGAAGGAGCATATAAGATTTTGCGAATCATCAAGCAAGTGTTATGGTTAATCCAGTTTTTGACCTCGATTCCACTGAACCTCACTATTTCAATGGAGCCGGAGGATTTTGGTCGCTCACTTGCATATGCTCCCTTGATCGGGCTCTTGGTGGGGGGGATTTTGGCAGCCAGTTTTTATCTATTACATTTGCTTTTCCCTGCCACGATGGCAAGCCTATTTTTATGTATAATCTATGTATTCCTAACCGGTGGATTACACCTTGACGGACTGGGCGATACGGCGGACGGATTGTTCTCCCATCGGCCCAAAGAACGAATCTTGGAAATCATGAAAGATAGTCGCGTCGGGACCAATGCCGTTTTAGCCATTGTACTTGCACTTTTAAGTTATATTTTTTTAATTGCGCAATTTCCATCCACATCCCTTGGGCTCATATTATTAATGCCCGTCATCGGAAGACTGGCCCTTCCTCTTGCAGCCGGACTTGAAAAGTATGCCCGCCCCGATGGCCTCGGCCGTCATTTTATAAATTTCTGCGGTCCCAAAGAAATCGTAATCGGAACTCTCATCACTGCCATCCTCTTTTGGGGAGTCCTTGGCTGTAAAGGTCTACTGATCCTGTTTCTAATAGAAATTGTGATAACGCTCATCGTAAAATTTTTTAGCGCAAAAATTAATGGGATTACCGGCGATATTTTAGGTGCGGTTTGCGAATTGGCTCAGTTATGCTATTTAATTCTAGCCTACCTTTTTTACCTGCGCTCCTAATTTTAACTCCAAGGAGAAGCTTCCATTGATGGTAGAACTAATTTTGGTACGACATGGTGAAACTTGCGACAACCAAAGGGGCGCCTTTTTAGGATGGACCGATCCGGAATTAAACGAGACTGGACTTGGTATGGCTCATGCCATCCGGGAGAAACTTGCTAATAACTCTCTTAACGCTATTTTCAGCAGCCCTTTAAAAAGGGCCTTTCAAACTGCCCGAATCATTAATGAAATCAACCATATAGAAATACAAACTTTGGAAGCACTTAAAGAAAGGAACTTTGGCCTTTGGGATAATTTAACCTTGGCAGACATTCGAGCTTCTTACCCAACTGAAGCCCGGCTCTGGCTGAACAATCCCGATTACCCCATTCCGGACGGAGAAAGTATCGAACAGTTTAATAGACGGATAATCGTTTTTTTAAATGAATTGCTGCACACTTATTCCTGTGGACGGGTTTTACTGGTCACCCATGGCGGCTGTATCCGGACCATCATCGCCCATTTGTTGGGATTGAAAGCAGAAGACTGTTGGCGTTTTAAGATAAATGTCGGCAGTATTACCAAATTGGAAGTCGCAGAAAACCATTACGGCTTTTTAACTTTACTCAACGGATAATGAATGGAGGCCTTGCTACATTGGCGATCAGCCTTTTGGTTGATTACGGATTGGCCGTTATTATCGATTGGTTCATCGGAGATCCCTCTTGGTTATATCACCCGGTGCGAGCCGTCGGCCGTTTGATTCAGATAACAGAAAAACTCCTACGGCGATTGCTCGGTAAGATTTCTTTGGAGCGCCCTCAACGGGTCCCATGGGAAAAAGCCTTCGGCGTCATCCTTGCTTTATCCGTCGCCGGGATCACTTTTGCAGGCGTATGGATAATCCTTAGGATCGCTGCCTGGATCCATCCGCTCCTTTTCCACATCGTCAATATTTACTTTTTATATTCGGCTTTCGCTACCCGTTGTTTGGCTGACGAAGCCCTAAAAGTCCATACAGCGCTAGAACAAAACAGTCTTGAGAAAGCCCGGCAACAAATCGCTATGTTGGTGGGAAGAGAGACCTCCCATCTGGAACCCGGAGAAGTCATCCGGGCGGCAGTGGAAACGATAGCGGAAAACACAGTTGATGGCGTATTATCACCGTTTTTTTATGCAGTAATCGGTTCCTGTTTTAACCTAGCCGCCCCGCTTGTTTATGCCTTCAAGGCGGTCAGCACTTTGGATTCGATGGTGGGATATAAAAACGAACGTTATCTCCACTTCGGATGGGCCTCCGCCAAACTCGACGACATCGCCAACTATTTGCCGGCCAGACTCTCCGGTTTGCTGATTCCCTTTAGTTTCTTATTGATGGGGAAAGGATTCCGCCGCAGTTTTGCCATTATGCTGCGGGACCGGCGCAAACACTCCAGTCCCAACTGTGCCTATCCGGAAGCGGCTGTTGCCGGAGGCCTCGGTGTCCAATTGGGCGGCCCTAACATCTATTTCGGCAAGCTGGTCGAAAAACCAAAACTGGGCGATCCAACCAGGGATTTGCAGACTCATGATATTATACAAACAGTTAAAATGTTATATTATACATCGGCAGTTACATTCATCATAGGCTTCCTGATGATAATCGCTGTACGCTTGTAATAAAGAAGGAGGCCCCTCATTGCACCCTGTAGCTGATTACGAACATGGCGGAAATGTCTACCGAATGGCCCAAAGTCTGAACGTTGATCCCCAAACAATCCTGGACTTCAGTTCCAATATTAATCCCCTTGGTATGCCGGAACCATTAAAAGAACGTTTCATCGCCAGTATTGATAAGCTAACTTGTTATCCTGATCCGGAATATCGGGCGCTTCGCGAGAATATCGCCCATTATCTGGACATTCCGTACTCTCAAATCATCCCCGGCAATGGCGCTTCTGAAATTATTGCTCTACTATTAAACAGCCTGCGGCCAAAGACTCTGCTGCTTTGCGCCCCGACCTTTAGTGAATACGAAAACGCGGCCCGTCTAGCGGGCGTGGACATCCAATATCACACTCTATCAAAAGAAGATGGCTTTCAGCTTAACCTAACCAAGCTTGCAGCTCATTTAGACAATGTAGATTGTCTGTTCCTGTGCAACCCCAATAATCCCACTTCGGCCTTATTATCTCTTGCAGAACTGACGAATCTGGCGGATTTGACCAAACATAAAAAAATCATTTTCGTCATTGATGAGTCATTTATTGAACTGACTTCAGAAGGCAACCGTAATTCTATGGTTCCCCGGCTAAAATCTTTTGATAATCTCTTTATTATCCGTTCTTTTACCAAAATATTCGCCATTCCCGGTTTAAGACTCGGATATGGTCTCGGCAGTCCTCAATGGATTGAAATGATGGCGCAGAGCAGGCTTCCATGGTCTGTAAATGCCATAGCCTGTTTAGTCGGTGATTATTTATGGGAAGCTCCGGATTTTTTAGACAAGACATCTAAATGGCTGGTTACTGAGAAGAACTGGCTATACGAAGAATTACAAAAAATATCCTGTTTAAAACCATTTCCACCCCAAAGCAATTTTATATTGGTTCAAATCCTGTCACCCCAGTTAAGTGCGGCAACTCTCCAAGACAAACTGGCTACCCAGGGCATATTAATTCGCAATGCCGCAAATTTTCATTCATTAAACGAACAGTTTTTCCGTGTCGCTGTAAAAAACCGTATTCACAATGAGCGGCTGGTTAAAATTTTACAACAAGTCATGACCGGAAGATAAAATAATATTCCGACATTCATGCTCTATAACAAACCAAACCGACCCGTTGCTTTAATCCCCGTTTTATACTGGGATAGGGCTTCAATCACCCCGCTATCATTGGGACAATATTTTATCTGATCCGCTTTATCTCCAAACAATTGACAACTTTGCGCATAATTCCTTAACGAAAGGACTGGTTTATTCATGGCCAATGCCCTTTTAACCAAATCAACATTCCGGGCGTTGATGGCTCCAACCGGATAGCCGGCGTCGATAACCCACTGCATCCGAACCATTTGGGCTTCAGCTTTTTGAAACGCTGGTTCACCAATCCCTTCGAAAGCCCGCTCCATAATCATCTCCATTTTTAAGGATTTCCCCACTTGATAATCCACATCATTTTCATGAATAATCCCGGAACAAACCCCATAATGATAGCGGCTGAGCAAACGGTATAACCTTACTCCGGTGCCGTTCCCGGCTATGACAAAAACCGAAGGGGGTTCGGGGCTGCTCAATTCAGCAACTCCCAATAGTTCATTATAAGTGAGCCTTTGGAGCCCATAAAGATCCCGAATCGACGTTTCCGTCAGCAACTTTTCCGGCGGACCGTAACCCACTATTTGGTTCTCCTTTAGCAAAATGGCAATATCACAGCACCGTACAGCCAATTCAATATCATGCACCGATAAAATAATGGTCGTCTTTTTTTCTTGGGCCAGCCGGTTAAAAACCTCAATAATTTCATATTTATGCCGGATGTCGAGAAAACTAGTGGGCTCGTCTAACACCAATAATTCCGGTTCCTGGGTCAGCGCCCTGGCCAAAAGAGCTTTTTGCCTTTCGCCGTCGCTTAATTCCAAAAAATTCTTCTCTGCAAGATCAACTCCATTGACCCGCTCAAGCGCCTCCCAAACTTTGGCTGTATCCTTGGAGGTTAAGCGATGGGCATAATCCGTATAGGGATATCTGCCCATGGCGACCATTTCAAATACAGTCATGTAAAGCCCTGGAACTTTTTCTGTTAAAAGAACCGCAATATTCTTCGACAAATCTGTACCCTTATAACCATTTAAATCTTTATCATTTAAATAGACAGTCCCTTTGACAGGGGCCAAAAGACCGCTAAGCGTCCGCAGCATTGTCGTCTTCCCGGACCCATTGGGACCCAGCAGACAAACAATTTGTCCCTTTAAGGCCTCTAGGTTAATATTATCAATAATAATTTTCCGGCTATACCCGATAGCCAATTGATCGGTCGTGATGATGGTCATAAACTGCGGTTCCTCCTTAATAAAAGCCCAATCACCAAGGGGACTCCAAAAAATGAAGTAATAACGCTGATTGGTAATTCCAATGGAGCAAACAGCATTCGAGCCGCCAAATCGCAAAGGCTGGCTAACAGCCCCCCTAATAAAGCAGTGATCGGTACTAACATCCGGTTATCTGAAGTTTTACAAGCCAAACGGGCCATATAAGGAACTGCCAGGCCAATAAAAGCAATCGGGCCGGCAAAAGCCGTAATGATAGCGCTTAAAAGGCATGCGATCAAAATAATCAAAAAACGCAAGCGTTTGATATCCACCCCCATGCTCCGGGCATAATCTTCCCCAAAGAGTAATGCATTGAGAGGCTTGCAAATCAAAAAAGCCGCTCCGCTTAAAAAAATAGTCGCACCACCCAAAATAATCACCGCCGGCCATGAAATCCCCGAAAAGCTGCCTAAATTCCAAATCATAAATAAATGCAACTGTTCTTTTTGGGCAAAAGCAACCATTAAATTGGTAAGCGCACTGCATAAATAACCCACCATAATTCCCACGATTAAAAGAGTTACAATGTTTTTAATTTTTCTGGCTATCGCCAATACAAGCACCATGACCAGCATTGCGCCGATGAATGCGGCAATCATTAATAAAAAAGGACTGATAACAGTCCAGCCGATCAAGGCCCCCAAAAAAATAACCAATCCCGCAAATAAACTGGCTCCCGATGATATTCCGAGTATGAACGGATCCGCCAGGGGATTGCGAAAAAGCACTTGTAACAAAAGTCCGGATAATGAAAGAGCTGCGCCGCCTAAAATGGCTGCCAGGGACCGGGGAAGCCGGATCTTCCAAATAATATTAAAATCAATATCTTTGGGACCTGAAACATTAAAAATCGCGCTGCCGATTTTAGCGATTGGAATATCAACCGAACCGAATATGATATTGATGATCAACATTACCAAAATAGCGCTTAATAAAATGACGGGAAATATTATCTTCCAACGGTATGGATGATTCATCACAAAGGCTGCTCCTATCAATTAAACTTGTATTTCCGTTTATTGCAGTGAAACCTTCAGAAAATTTTCAATGGAACGGTTCCTGATGACCTCAGGATGAAATATCGATGCTAAATCCAGTAAAATCTGGTCATTTTGATCCAACATTTGATTGTACCACGGTTGCAGGCACCACACTTGCCCCCGGCGGACCGCCTTCAAGTCTTCTAAAATAGGAGCTTCCTCCAGCATGACTTTGACGGACGGGACCGTTGGTGAATAAGCGGAATTGATCAGGATATCGGCATTTCGACTCAGGGCATAAAACGATTCAATACTCATGGCGCTATTGCTCCTGGTTATTTTCTTAAAGATAAAATCCCCCCCGGCCAGGGCCACCATCTTCGCAACATAGGAATTTCCGGCCGGAACATAAACTTTCCCATTGTAAATCATGCCCCAGGCTATCTTGGGCCGCCTTTTCCCCTGTACCATTCGTGCTGTTTCCTTGATTCTGCTTTCGGCCTGATCAAAATATTGACCGGCTGCTTCCTCCTGATTATAAAAGGCGGCGATAAACTTGATCCATTCCATTTGACCGAGGGGATCGGCTTCCAAATACTCATTATCCACCACATAAGGAATATTGAGCTCGGAAAGTTTCTGCATTAAGTTCAGTTGGCCATTGGGTCCGCCGAAGGTAAAGACCACCTCGGGCTGGATCGCTTGAATTTTTTCATAATCCGGCTGATAACCATCACCGACAAACTGAATAGAACCGTTTTGCAACCCCTTCCGGATTTCCGGGATATACCATTCCTCCAATGGACTCGACACCCCCGCCACACTCGCCCAAATCGCAGAGTTATGAAAGGGACGCAATAAACAAACCTGCGTCATCGACATAAACAACGCCTTTTGAACTGGAGTCCGGATCACCGTAATATGGTGATAGCCGGCTGGAATTTTAGAACCGCGGGATACTAACAGTATTTGATTCCCAGTGGCATCCGTCACCTTTTTACAGCCTTTATCCACATATTCAACCTTAAAATGCCGCGCATATTTTAACCGCAGGACTGGCGAAAAGCCTTCCGTCCAACCTGAAACAAATAACAAGGTCAAAATCAAAATTCCCCAAATACTCCGTTTACATCTCAATGTTCTTTCCCACCTCTTGAATCCATCAGTATTCCTTAAATTCAATCTAAACGGGTTTTGCTTGAGCCCTTTAATGGCACCCAAAAATACTAAATAATGGGTTCCCTGAATAGTACCAAAATCTCTACCAACGACTTGGAGAATTTCCTAAACAGCTCAGACAATT
>DNPQ01000382.1:2746-3304 GCA_003501335.1 Bacillota bacterium | reverse complement strand
GCTCGGCGGGAAGCTGGCAAAACTTACATGATGCGAACTCCCCTTCCAGCTTGGTCGAACAATTGGTACAGCTTAACTTAGTGACAATTAGTTCATGATTGCAGACCGGACACTGCCCTGGTGCTTTGTAGCGCATAATGTTCGTTGTTCCTTTCTGGGCTCGAAATAATTAACTCCGATAAGCCAACGTTTTCAGTGTTAACGGCTCATTTGGATTCATTCATTATGTTCATAGTCTACCATCTAGTATTAATTTTGTCAATTACATGCTTAATAAAATTAATATAGTAGTTAATATTATTAAGCATATACCTTTTAAATTCAAAAAACAGGAATTCCGATTATTATCCAAAACACTACAAGGACAATAGTTATTTAAAATCTATCCCCGATCAAACGAACTCCACGTAGTAATTTTACAATACCCTAAGTGGTCGTCAAATTTAATCTTTGGATGATCTTTCTCTTTCTCCGAATATTCTTAATTTCAATTTCACGGATACATACATCCGAAAGATAAGACCAATACTACATCTCAAACTAACAAATTGGCAAAAC
>DNPQ01000382.1:0-2427 GCA_003501335.1 Bacillota bacterium | reverse complement strand
ATTAGCGTACCTTTACAAAATAGTTACGACGCTGTGTAGACTTTTCATTTTACATTTTCATTCATTTGAATAATTTAATATATGGATGGGTCAATGTTTGCATTTATCAAGCGTAAATTGACGTTTTTAAAAAAAGGCAACCAGTTTTCGGAGGCTGAAAAAGCAACCTCAGCAACCAAGCCTCAGTTTCCCACCGCCAAAATATCCCAGGATCTCTCTAAAAATTTTGAACTCATTCATACAATTTTTGATAACAGCAATGATTTGGTGATCCGCCGCTTTCCCATTGGAATTTGCTCTATTGAAGCGATGGTGGTGAATCTGAATGGGATGAGCGAAATCAAATTAATCAACGACAATATCATAGGTTCACTGATGAAAGAAGCCGGAAAAGTAGGGACTCCAAAGCAAATCACCTTGAAATATCTTAAAAATTCCGCCATCAATCTCAATGCGATTCAAGAAATAGATACCATGGATGAAGCAGTGTCTGCCATTCTAAACGGTGATACCACTTTTTTTATTGATGGAGAGAATAAAGCCCTGGCCATGAACACCCGAACTTGGGCCCATCGTGGTGTCCAAGAGCCGGAGACTGAACCGGTGGTTAGGGGTTCCCGGGAAGGGTTTACTGAGACCTTATCCATCAGCATTAGCCAAATTCGCAGAAAGATCAAGGACCCGGAGTTGCATTTTGAATCCATCCGGCTTGGCCGACGAACCCAGACCGAAGTCTGCGTGGTTTATATCCGGAATATCGCCAATCCAAAAATTGTCGAAGAAGTATGGCGACGGCTCAAAAAAATAAATATCGATGCGGTATTGGAATCGGGCTATCTTGAAGAATTTATTCAAGATGCTCCCTTCTCCATCTTTCCAACCGTGGGAAATACGGAAACGCCCGATAAGTTTGCCGCAAAGATTTTAGAAGGACGCGTCGGCATCCTGGTTGAAGGAACCCCCTTTGCCTTAACCGTTCCTTTTTTGTTTATCGAAAGTTTTCAAGTCGCTGAAGATTATTATTCCCGGTCCTTTTTTACTTCTTTAATCCGTTTGTTGCGCTTTTTGGCACTTCACATAACAATCGCCCTGCCTGCGCTCTATGTGGCAATCATTACCTTTCATCCCAATATTGTTCCGGAAACATTGTTACTGGCCATCTCCAGGACCCGGGAAGGAGTTCCCTTTCCAGCTTTTGTAGAAGCCCTGTTAATGGGAATCTTCTATGAAATATTCCGTGAAGGCGCAGTAAGGATGCCCCGTGCCGTGGGGCAAGCAGTCAGCATTGTCGGTGCCCTGATTCTGGGAGAAGCAGCCGTCAATGCTGGAATCATCAGTCCGATCATGGTCATCGTCACTGGCTTAACTGCGGTAACCGGATTCTTACTGCCGCCACAAACTGATTCAATTACCTTATTAAGAATTCCACTGCTGGTGATCGCTTCCTTTTTTGGACTTTTTGGAATTATTTGGAGCTATATCTTTATTGTCATTCACCTGGCATCGTTACGATCATTCGGAGCACCCTATTTTTCACCGATTATGCCGCTTACATTTGCAGATTTAAAGGATTCATTTCTTAGATTACCCTGGTGGATGATGAAAACCAGACCCCGGGTCATTGACTGGCAAGGCTCATCCCGAATGGAAGAAGATCTCCAACCTGAACCGCCCAAACCGGGAGAGCATGAATCATGAAAAGACTTTTTTTATTGATACTATGCCTTCTAGGCTTTATCATCAGTATCAGCGGGTGCTGGGATCAAATTGAGCTCGATAAAAGAGCTATCATAATGGCTGTAGGTATTGATAAAGCTGAAGAAGCCGGAAAAATTACCGTAACTTTTCAAGCAATTATTCCGGGCCGTTTAGCCGATCCGCTGGGGCACAGTGAAAAAGGCCCGGCGATCCGGACCGTCTCTGTCAGTGGCATGACGATATTAGAGGCCACCAAAAATTATCAAAAACAAACCGATGCGATTCCTTTTTTTCTCCAAAACCGGCTGTTGATTATCGGCGAAGATTTGGCCCGGCAAGGGATCCAACCAGTTATGGATTATTTTATCCGCAATATGCAAAGCCATCCCCGGGCTTGGGTTTTAATCGCCCATGGAAAAGCCGCCGATATCGTAAAATGGAAAAGTGAAGTCAACCAGATTCCCGCTAATTATATTGCCGATTTGCTATATAGCAGTACCCGACAAGCTATTACCACCTTTGCACTCGAGGATATCCATCATCTAAGCCTGTCCCTGGCAAGCCGGTTACCCTCCCCAGCCACTTCCGGTATTGAAATTGTCCAGGAGCAGCCCAAGCAGCCACCGGAGGTTCGAATTTTCGGAACGGCGGTTTTTAAAGGGGACAAACTTGTCGGTTGGCTAGGGTTACGGGAAACTAAGGGCTTACTCTGGCTTACCCAGCAGTCCA
>DNPQ01000527.1 GCA_003501335.1 Bacillota bacterium | reverse complement strand
AAATGGAGCATTCGTTCGGTCCGGCGGAGGAATCGTTAAGCCCCAGGCTCCGGCAAAATTTGACGAAGATTAATGAGCTGTTGGCCAAAAGTCCGGATTTGATAATCCGCCGGTTTATGATTCAGGTCAACCACCAAAGTTGGGAAGCTGCGATTATTTTTATCGACGGCCTGGTGGATACCAAGGTAATTGAGAATCATATCTTACGTCCCTTAATGGTGGACGGCTTTAAAATGAAAAGCGACGGGCCGGGAATATTCGGATCCAATGTCCGGAAGGATTTCGGTTGGATTGAAAACCATCTGCTTACAGTAAATAGCCTGGTTCATCAATCGACCTTTGACGAGGTACTCAATGCTATATTATCCAGAGATACAGTCCTGTTGGCCGAAGGTATTGCCGAAGGGTTTCAAATCAGTTCCAAAGGGTGGGAGCATCGGAGTATCGAGGAGCCGGATACGGAAGTCACGATCAAAGGGGCCAGGGAAGGTTTTATTGAGAGTTTACGTACCAATACGGCCTTATTACGCCGGAAAGTCGGACATCCCCACTTGACTTTTGAAGGAATGCAGGTGGGGCGTAAAAGTAAAACCAATCTATCCCTTGCATATATCCGGGGGCTAACGGATGAAGATTTGCTGAAGGAAGTGCGGCGGCGGATTAGCCGGATTGATACCGAATCCATTCTGGATGCCGTATTTTGGAACAGTACATTGAGGACGCCCCTTTATCATTGTTTCCCACTGTGAATTACACCGAACGGCCGGAGGTAGCGGCATCACGCATCCTGGAGGGGAGAGTGGCCATTATGATCGATGGCACTCCGGTGGTTAATACTGTTCCAATGATATTTTTCGAGAGCTTTCAAACGGCAGATGATTATAATTTCCGCTGGCTTCGTTTTTTGGCGTTTATGATAACCATTCTTTTACCTGCCCTCTATGTTGCCTTAACTACTTTTCATCAGGAAATGATCCCGACGTCGCTTTTAATCAGTATGGCGGCGGCTGAAGAAGGAATTCCGTTCCCGGCTGCCTTTGAGGTGATCATCATGGACATCATTTTTGAGATCTTGCGGGAAGCTGGAATCAGGCTGCCCCGCCCGGTAGGTTCAGCCGTTAGTATTGTGGGGGCGCTGGTCCTTGGGGATGCCTCCGTGAATGCCGGGATTGTCGGAGCACCGGTGGTCATTGTCATTGCTCTTACGGCCATTGCTTCTTTCATGGTCCCCTTTCAAGTGGAATCCGTCACCTTGATCCGGCTGGGGTTGGTTTTTTTAGCAGGTTTTTTCGGACTGTACGGGATCCTTTACGGATTATTACTGATTTTAATCCATCTGGCCTCCTTGCGATCTTTTGGAGTGCCCTATTTAACACCCCTAGCGCCCTGGGGCTTGACCGATCTGAAAGATACGGTGGTACGGGCGCCCCTTTGTGGATGTTATTGACAAGGCCCCATTCTTTTAAGTCTCAGGATGCAATCCGTCAATCATCAAGGATACGGCCGAAACCGCCCAGGGAAGACCAATGAATTTTTTATTTTTGGCAAATTGAGCAAATCAATAGTAAGGAGTCATTCACCCTGTCTAAGCGCAGCTTGCCTTGGAAGCTGAGGGCAACGAAATTATGAAAATTCGGCGGGGGTGGCTGTTTTACCTAGAATCAGGGTTGAATGTATTTTCTAGATAGGATGAATTGGGTGAAAAAAAAGATTGGGATTTTATTCATGGTTGTTCTAATGGTAGGTTGCAACGGTTGCTGGGATAAGAATGAACTCAAGAATTTGGCCCTTATATCCGGTATGGGCGTCGATCGTACTTCAGACGGGAAATATATCACAACGTTTCAAGTAATTATACCCAGTATGGTAAAGGAGGGCGGCTCCGGTAGTAAAGGCCCGGGCGGCGGAGGGGGAAGCGGAGGCGGAATGACGCAGGCTGTTTTAGTAACCAGTGGGGAATCAATGACGGGTTTCGGCTCTGCACGGGTTAACCGCTTTTGGATCAGCCGTAATTTATATTTGCCAACATCCCAGGTCATTGTTTTCGGCCAAGATGCGGCCCGGCAGGGAATACGCAGCGCCTATGACCTATACGCCCGTTATCCGCAAAAACGGTTGACGGAAATGGTCGTGGTGGCCAAAGGAACCGCTTCCGAGATCTTAAAAGCCCAGAACCAGATTGATAAGATACCGGCCATTGCGTTGATTACCCTAATGAACGATAGTTACAACTGGACCGGGCAAGTCATTGCTACCCGCAGTATTGATCTTTTTGAATATCGGGTCAGTAAGACCCGGGCAGCGGTTATGCCGCAGGTAGAAGTAATAACCGCCCCCGTAGGAGAAAAGGTAATTAAAATGTCCGGCACCGCCGTGATCCGAAAAGACCGGCTGGTTGGGGAATTGAATGAAAATGAAACCCGGGGACTTTTATGGGTTCTGGGAAAGGTCAAACTGGCTTTGTTAGAGATCGGCGACAAGTCGGGTAAAGGAATGGCCAGCCTTGAGGTGACTCAAGCCCGCAGCCTGAATGCAGATATTTACGGCTTCGGGGAAGCGGTAAAGCGGAAACATCCCAGGGAATGGAAGACTATGAAATCCAAGTGGGACAAGATATTTCCCCAAATTAAACTAGCGATTAAAGTGGAGACTACTGTATTTAGTTCCGGTGAACTGCTCAAGCCTCCTTTACCCCAATAGGCTTGAGGTTGTTAAAGGAGGGGATCTGGATGGCGCTTCTTGAAAAAGGCAAAATATCCTCAACCCAATTAATCTTTCTGATTATTACCTATAATGTCGGGGTTTCAATTATCATCACAGTGGGGGCCGAAGCCAAACAAGACGCTTGGCTAGCTGTTTTGTTGGGGACTTTAATCAGCTTAGGACTGGCTCTGCTTTATCTGGCGCTGGCCAACCGTTTTCCGGGCAAAACTTTTGTCGCCATTCACGATATTGTCTGGGGACCTTTTTGGGGAAAGTTTTATTCGGCGATATTCCTGATATTTTTTCTTCACGAAAACTTGCTTTTGGATGGGATTTTTATTTATTTTCAAAAAGAATTTTTATTGAATACGCCTGTTTTAATCTTGGCATTACTTGGGGTCGGAATGGCGGCTTTTTTGGCTTCGCGAGGGTTAGAGGTTCTAGCGCGTTGTAACCAATTGATAGTCATGGTTGTTATCATAGGTTGGGTTATTTTATTTTTGATGATTTACCCGGAGATTAGGCTGAGTAATTTTCAACCGGTTTTCCAGACATCGTTTTCTTTATTGGTTCGGACTACGCTACGATGCACGGCTTTTAATTTTAGTACGGGTTACATCTTTTACTGGTTTTTCCCCATGTAAGCGAGTCCTGCAAAACATTTTTGGCAATCGTCAAGGGCAGCATTGCCTCCGCTATAATATTGTTATTGGGAGTAGTAATGACCACCGGAGTTTTAGGTCCGGCGACAAATTATTTTATATATCCGGCACTTAGCGCCAGCCGTTTAATCAATATCGGCGAAATATTTAGCGGGATGGAAATATTTACCGGGGTCGTCTTTTGGGTTGATTGTTTTGTCTTGGTAAGCCTCCAGTTTTATAGCTTAGTCGTGGCCTCGAGCGAGTTGTTGAAACTTAAATCGCTCAATACTTTGGCGCTGCCGTTAGGGATTTTTGTTGCCATCCTATGTACCCGTAATTTTCTCAGTATTAGCGAACAACAAATCTTTGCTGAGAAGGTATATATCTGGGAAGCTTTTCCCTTCCAATACATTTTCCACTACTCACTTTACTGATGGCTATGATCCGTAAATTGTCGCGGGAGGGTTCATAAGATGAAAGTCTTGTTCGTGATAACGGCTTTCGGGATATTATATCTAATCTGTTTACCGGCTTTGTTGCAAAAAGGATACCGGCAGGACTTGGTCGTATTTACCATCTTCATGTCCATAACCTTTGTATACACCCTGTTATTGGCGTTGGGAGTTAAGTTACCGTATATAGGGACTGAAATAGTCAAGTTTTTCAAAACTTATTTAAAAATAAGTTGAAGAGGAGCGTTATGCCGCTTTTGGAAAATAGGAAAATATCATCCACCCAGTTACCCTCTTCGTTGCAGTTATCCGTAAATTGCCACGGAAGAATCTATAAAAGTTATCTGGATGGATACCGCCCGTATATGGGGCGGATGAAAGATAGTCTGTCAAAGAAGAGCCAAGGCAAGCAACCACAAACATCGTAGTAAGGGGATAATTTGGCAGGCTTTATCGTCTTAGTATCTTTTGCAGCATCATCAGTTGAGAAATTTGATAAGTGGGTTGGATGGCGCTTTGGTTCACCATCCGCCGGGGATTAAACCAGCATGTATCAACGGCGAAATTGATTCCGCCCTGAATATCCGAGGTTAAACTGTCGCCTACCATCAAGACCTTGCTTTTGTCGGTATGGCCCAAATGTTTTAGCGCGTATTCAAATATTTTAGGATCCGGCTTGGCTGCTTCAACTTCCTCGGAGATGACGATATCCTCAAAGTATGGACCGATGGGGGACTTTTTGATCCGGGTGTTTTGCACATCCTTCAGGCCGTTGGTAATAATGGCCATCCGATATTCCTGATGCAGGCTCTTGATAAGTTCCAGATTTTGGTCCAATAAAAAGGAGGCGTTGGCCAGATGCTTCATATAGGATGTTGCAAATTCGGCCTCGTTAAACTGGATCTTTAACTGATCGGCAAATCTCCTAAACCGCTCGATCTTCAATCTTTGCTGAGGAATCAGCCCGTCTTCGAACTCTTTCCAAATAGCCGTATTAATCTCCTGATATACCCGCAAATGATAATTCTCATTATAAGCGATATTCATTTCCAGCATCGCTTTTTGAAGCGCGGTTTTTTCGGACTTTTTAAAATCGAATAAAGTTTCATCGGCGTCAAATAATAGAATTTCGTATTTCATAACGGTTCCCTCAATATCGTTTGTTTCGGTTATTAAAACATAAAAACGGAAGGTGGCGCCTGCCATTACTCTTCTTCCAGCATCTTCACAACTTGCAGCAAACTCCGGAATTGCCGGAAAGCCAGCGCTTTGACCTCATCACAAGCCTCTTTGAGATCGGGAATCAAAATGGGTTTCATCCCGGCTTTGGAAGCAGCGCTGATCCCGGATTCGGAATCTTCCAGGACGATGCATTTTTCCGGGGGAACTTCTAAAATGGAGGCTGCCTTGAGAAAGATTTCCGGGTCGGGTTTGGACTTGGTGATTTCATCTCCGCAGACGATGATGTTAAAAAAATCAAACACACCGGCTTGCTTGATGATGGGTACAGCATTTTCCCGGAAGGTCGAAGTGGCGACGGCGGTTTTAAAGTGGCGGCTTTTTAGATAAGTTAATAGTTCTATAAGTCCGTCTTTGACCGGAACCCCATGGGTCTGGAAATATTGGACTCCCAATTGAAGCCGGATTTTTTTTGCCGCTTCAAAGGGAAAATCGGCTCCTAAGGAATCAGTATAAACTTTTTTGTTTTTTACAGCGGTTTGTCCCAGGGTTTTCAAAAACAACTCATCGTTGATCTGATATCCGTATTGGGCGGCTGCCTTTTTCCAGCAGGCGCAGGCGATTTTTTCACTATCAAACATCAGCCCGTCCATATCAAAAATTACTGCTTCAGTTTTTGGTTGCAATATGGTGACCTCTTTTGATGTTATGGATTATAAACGTATGCATCTACCAGCCCTTAGACATAAATTAAGGAGCAAGCCGGTGGATTGTTATGACTTTTTTATCATATCATAAATGAATGGGCTTTGTCTTGAAATGAAAGTTAAATTTGAGAATGAGGAATTAAAGGCCCGGGAAAAGAAGGAATATTTGGTTGCGATTGAGGAGTGCTACAATTTTATAAAGTGTCTCTGCGGCTAATGATGAAGGACCGCAGAGACAGCAAAGATGGTTTTTGTGTATTTTTTACCGTTAGGATAACCGTTGTTAGGACAACCGGGATAAATAATCCTGGTATCCAAAGCTCCGGACGATTTGGACGCCTTCGGTTTCATTGTATCGGACGATAGAGGGTAGATTAACTCCGTTGAACATATTGTTCTTGACCATGGAATAATGGGCCATATCACAAAAGACCAACCGGTCTCCGGGTTTTAAAGGCTGTTTGAACGAGTAATCTCCGATAATATCCCCCGCTAGGCACGTAAGTCCTCCAAGACGGTAGGTAGAGGAATATTCACCGGGTTTTCCGGCATCGATGATATTGGGCCGGTAAGGCATCTCCAGTACATCCGGCATATGGCAGGCTGCTGAAGTATCTAAGATGGCGATGTCCATACCATTATGAACAATATCTAAAACCGAAGCAACCAGAAATCCGGTGTTGAGCGCCACAGCCTCGCCCGGTTCCAGATAGACTTCTACTCCATACTTGTCCTTAAAAAACAGGATCGAACGGACCAAGGTGTCCAGATCATAATCCGGCCTGGTAATATGATGTCCGCCGCCTAAATTTAGCCATTTCATTTTGGAAATAAACTCGCCGAATTTATGATCCACCACTTTGATTGTGCGTTCCAGAGTATCTGAATTTTGTTCGCACAGGGTATGAAAATGCAGCCCGCTAATACCATCCAGGGCATCGGGTTGAAAATTGGCCAAGGTAACCCCCAGTCTGGAATTTTGATAGCAGGGATTATAAATTGGAGTCTCAATCTCCGAATATTCGGGGTTGATCCGA
Source organism: Bacillota bacterium (assembly GCA_003501335.1). Lineage (GTDB taxonomy): Bacteria > Bacillota > UBA4882 > UBA8346 > UBA8346 > UBA8346. The sequence continues at coordinate 11,025 of DNPQ01000527.1, read as the reverse complement.
ATCCCGCAGTTAATCTTGGCGGATGAGCTATGGTTGATTTTTTCCTTAAAATGGAGCCATTGTTCGAACGAATTGAAGACAATGTGATCACAATAGCGTATCAATTCATCAAATTCCGATTCCACATAAGCCGGGGCGTAAATGTGGACCTCCTGGCCCATCTTTTCAAAACCCAGCTTGGCCTCAAATAATGAACTGGCAGTTATGCCCTTAAGATATTGGGATATTAACGGAAAGACCGCAAACATGGAAAATCCCTTGAGGGCCAAAAGAATCTTGCATCCGGTACGCTCTTGAACCAAATTCAAAATTTTTAAATTTTTTACCAGCAGTCTTTCATCCACAACATAACAAGGGGAGGGTAGGGCATCAAAATCGAGATCCATCTTTTTACCTCAATCAATTAAAGTAGGGGCGAAATCTTCCTTCCAGGGAAGCCCGTATCGGGTTAATGCAGCCATGAACGGATCGGGATCGAATTCTTCCACATTAAAGACACCGGGCTTTTTCCAGATGCCTTCCAGCATCATCATGGCGCCAATCATAGCCGGAACGCCGGTAGTATAGGAAATAGCCTGGGAGCCTACTTCGGCATAACATTTCTCATGATCGGAAACATTGTACACATAATAGGTTCTCGGTCTTCCGTCTTTGATACCTTGGAAGATGCATCCGATATTGGTTTTCCCTTTGGTACGCGGCCCCAGGGATGCCGGATCGGGCAGTATGGCTTTTAAAAATTGCAGGGGAACAATTTCTTGATTCTCATAGAGAATCGGTTTAATGGAGGTCATCCCTACATTTTGCAATACTTTTAAATGATTGAGATAATTATCGGAAAAGGTCATCCAGAAACGGATTTTTTGAATCCCCTTGATATGAATCGCAAGGGATTCCAATTCCTCGTGGTAAAGCAGGTAGACATTACGGGGTCCGATTTCCGGTAAATTATAGATACGTTTCAATTCCAGCGGGCCTGTTTTGATCCAGTCGCCATTTTCGTAGTAACGGCCGTTGGCTGTGACTTCGCGAATGTTAATTTCCGGGTTGAAGTTGGTCGCGAAGGGGTATCCGTGATCACCGGCATTGGCATCGACGATATCGATGGAATGGATTTCATCAAAATAATGCTTCTGCGCATAAGCGCAAAAAACGCCGGTTACACCAGGATCAAAACCGCTACCCAATAGTGCTGTTATACCGGCATTTCTAAATTTTTCTCGGTAAGCCCATTGCCATTTATACTCAAATTTAGGAATATCAGGAGGCTCATAATTGGCAGTGTCTAGATAATTAACACCCGTAGCCAGGCAGGCATCCATGATCGAAAGATCCTGATAAGGAAGGGCTACGTTAATAACAATATCCGGCCTGAAGCTGTTAATCAACTGAATAACGCTTTGGATATTATCCGCGTCAAGCTGTACGGTTTGAATCTTAGTCCGGCTCCCGGCCAGTTGCTTTTTAATGGCATCACATTTGCCTATGGTTCGGCTTGCTAAACAGATTTCTTCAAAAACTTCAGGATTTTGGCAGCATTTGTGTACGACAACACTTGAAACTCCTCCTGCCCCAATAATCAAAGTTTTCCCCATATCAATCCCCCAATTCATAATTTAATGTAACGAAAATGATTATATAAAAATCGATCCAAATAATCAAGAAGAATGGTAAAATTTCAGATGTTTTTCATAAATTTTTTTGCTTCAGCTAATTTCTATTAAAATTTCAAGAAAATTACAATTTAAAAGGCAAATAAAAAGCCTGCCAAGTTTAAATCCGGCAGGTTCATTTTTTACCAATCAAAGCAACGTTATTCAATGAATTATAACTTTAAATCAACTCCGCTTTTTTTCTCCCGCATTAAAATTTCCACCAGTGAAACGAGATGGGCGCCGGCTTCCACTGGCGGAGTACCGAGTTTATGGATATTGGATACTACCGTACGCTGAGACTCGGGCTTAGTGGTACTGGATTCATAAGCCATATAACAGCCCATACTTTCGCCGGTGGCAAGACCGGGTCTTTCACCGACAAGCAACAACGTGACTTTCGCGTTTAAGGCTTCACTAATCCGGTCCATGGTGGCAACCCGTCCGAATTTAACAAAAATAGGGGTCCCGACTCGGTACCCTTTGGCTTGAAATCCCTCCAGCATCATAGGGTAAATATCTTCGATGTTCTCGTTGATGGCAGGAGAACTCAGCCCATCGGCGACCACGATTTGGACATCGGGACCCGGCAGACAGTGGCTTTGAATCCGTTGTAAAACCTCCGGTGCAAATCTCCGGCCCAAATCCGGCCGGGTCAAATATTCATCTTTATTGTGAATTAAAGTCTGGACTTTAAAAAAACCAAAGGGTTCCAGTAGCGACTCATCTACCTCAGACCAGACCGCATCCATGGCGACGGCATGATCAGCCCGGAAACGCAACCAAGTTTCGGTTTTATAACGATAACCAGCGCGTCCTACACAAATCCGGGCCAGCGTCTTCGATTTAAGCCGTGAACAGTATTCCAGATCCAGCGGTTGATCAACCGTGACCCGTGAAGTAAGATCAAGCCTTGAAATATCCGGCAGCAAATCTTCTGAAGTCATTTTTTTATCCTCCTTTCCAAATTAACATGCGGCAAAGATTGAAGGATCTCCGGCCCGTCCCGTCAGTTTTCCCTGATGAAGGATACCTAGCTCCTCCAGTCTGGCAGCAAATTCTTGAATCGGCTGTTTGCCGGTAATTTCACGCAGAGTGGCAATATCATGGAAACTGGTGGACTGATACATTAACATTACATCATCAGCCACCGGAATCCCCATAAAATAGTTACAATTGGCAGCGGTTAACAATACCAGCAAATTTTCGATATCATTTTGATCGGCTTTCATATGATTGGTGTAACAAGCATCGACTCCCATGGGGATACCGGTCAATTTTCCCATGAAATGGTCTTCTAAACCGGCTCGGATGACCTGTTTGGCATCATAGAGATACTCCGGCCCGATGAAACCGACCACAGTATTGAGGAGAAAGGGATGATATCTGCGGGCCAGACCGTAACAACGGGCCTCCATGGTGACTTGATCGGCGCCATGGTGGCCTTCGGAGGACAGCTCCGAACCTTGCCCGGTTTCGAAATACATCCGGTTGGGGCCGCTGGAACTGCCGCAACGTTGCATTAAATCATAGCCTTCATCGAGCAGCCCGACAGTGATTCCAAAGGCGGCATTGGATTTCTGGGAACCGGCGATGCTCTGAAACATCAGATCGGCCGGCGCCCCTTTTTCAATGGCTTTCATCTGGGTTGTAATATGAGCCAAAACGCAATTTTGGGTGGGAATCCGCCAATGGTTCATAAAGTCTTTAAATGAAGTTAAAATACGGACTACATTATCAAGGCTGTCATCCACCGGATTGAGGCCAATCACGGCATCCCCCACTCCATAGCTGATTCCTTCCTGCACTGAGGCCATCACGCCTTCCAAGTCGTCGGTGGGGTGATTGGGCTGCAAGCGTGAGGCCAAAGTACCGGTTTTACCGATGGTGGTGTTGCAGGTTGCCGGAACTTCAATTTTTTGGGCTCCGTATATCAAATCTAAATTGCTCATCAGTTTAGCGGTGGCGGCTACCATTTCCGAAGTTAATCCGGCCGCTAAATTTTTTAATTCGGAACCCGGCAGGCTTAGTACCATTTCCCGGAATTCACCGACGGTTTTGTTTTTAATTTGATGATAGGCTGCCGTGTCGATGGAGTCTTGAATTATCCGGGTGACTTCATCTTCATCATAGGGAACGACCGGTTGATTATAGAGCTCTTCTAGTGTTATCTCGGACAGGACGACTTTGGCGGCAATCCGCTCGGCAGTATTGGAAGCGGAAATACCGGCCAGATTATCACCGGATTTTTCTTCATTGGCTTTGGCGAGAACTTCTTTCAGATCCTTAAATTGATAGATTTTGTCAAATAACTTCGTTTTGAGTTGCATCCGATTTCACCTGCTTTATTGAAGTGGGTACTTGATGTTTAAGCTGCTTCTTCTTGATCTTTTAAAGCAGCGACCTTTTTCATATGCGTTTTGGCATAGACCAAATAGAAGAGGGCGGCGGCGGCAAAGGTCGCAACGACCCAAAGCATCGTGGATAAGTTAGCGTAGGTCACGGCAAACATAAAGAGCGCCGCGATGACCAGAGCGATAATTGGTAGGCTGATATGAGCCACTTTATAAGGCCTTTCAAGTTGGGGTTCTTTGGAACGTAACAGGAAGAAGCAGATCATACTCATAATGTACATGACCACGGCACCAATGGAAGATATGACAATAATCGTTGCGGTGGCTTTGGTTAACACAAAAATTAATCCCGCCAGACTGGGTAAAATCAACGCCCAAATCGGGGTTTTATGCTTGGGGGTGGTAGTGGACAGAAAATAAGGGAAGAACCCTTCCCGGGCCATGGCGAACATTTGACGGGAATAACCGATAATCAGGCCGTGCAAACTGGCAATGAGTCCAAATAAACCAATGAAAGATAAGGCCTTGGAGAAAAAGCTGTTGGCGCCGTATACGAATGCCAGCGCAGAAGGAAGCGGCGAGTCAACATTGTTAATCTTGGCGGCGTTGCTGATTCCGGTGGTAACAAGCAAAGTGACGATGGCCATAATCGCCAGGGTAATAATTCCCAAATTGAATCCTAATGGAATATTCTTTTTGGGTTCTTTGCATTCTTCGGCCGCCATGGCTCCGCCTTCAGCCCCCAAATAAAACCAGATGGCAAAGGGAATGGCCGAAAAGATGCCTGGGAGGCCACCAAAAAAGAGATTTTTGGTAAAGATATTGCTGGATTGGATATGGCCGGCTCCACCAATGGCATAAATAGCAATGCCGGCAATAGCGATAATCGTAATGACTAATTCAACAACCGCAGCCGTTTTGACACCAAGGCAATTAATGAATACAAAAATTGCATACACCACGACGGCGGCGGCTACGATAGGGATGGCTGGAGTTAAAAAATGGATATAAGCACCGATCGATAGGGCAATAGCTGGAACGGCAAACAGGAATTCCAGGAAGACCGCAAATCCGGTAATAAACCCGCCAAATGGGCCCATGGTCCGTTTGGCGAATTCCATGGAACCGCCGGCATGGGGGATGGCTGTTGATAATTCGGCATAACTGAACATAAAACTGGTATAAAATAGGGTTACAATCAGAACCGAAATGATAAAACCAATCGGACTGGTGTATTGTAAGGCATAATTCCATCCGAAATACATACCGGAAATAACCATTCCGACGACGATGCCCCATAACTGCAGCGGGGACAAACTCTTGGCAAGCGTATGACTCATTTTAAATCCTCCTTATGTATTAAAGATTAATGTTTTAATGACCACGGGGATAACTCCGGCAACCGGTTTACCGATATCGATGTAATCGCCTCCTTGAGCCCGGATTCGATCCAAACAGATGATGGGTCTATCCGATGGAAGAATGTTGCGCAGGGTCTGTCCCAACGCTTTGGCAAAATCATGTTCCACAATCACGATCAGGGGGTGGGAATCCGTCTTTTGCTGGCCGGCTGCAATGTGATTGGCCAAAGATTTGATTTCCGTATACTTGGGGCTTTGCCGGCCTTGAAAAGTAATCGCCACAGTTTGATCCGGATATAACGCTGTTTTGAAGGCGATTTTTTGTTCCAGTAAATCCAGCCTTTCCGGTTCATTGGCTTGAAAAAGCTGAATAACCGGAACGTTTTTCAGCGGCAATGTTTCTTCAGAATAAAAGATAGTACTTCCGCTGATATGGATGGTATGGTTTCCAGCCCCGACAACGGTGGCCCTGATACATTCCTGGGGTTTGATTAAAGGAATGGAATAAGCAACCGCCATTTCCCGGATCGATTGTCCCAGAAGTGGACCAAAATCATGAAACGGTAAATCGGCTATCCCGGTGATTGTTTCCTGATTGTAGACGTATTCGGCAACCCCTCCGGAAAAGGACACGGCTCCGGCTGGCAATGCCTGGTGTTGATGAAGGATAAATAAATTGATTGTTTCATGAGTCAGAGGTTTGATAGCCAATAATTCCAGGAACATTTCCGCGAGGCGGTCCGACAATTGCCGCAACTTGCTAAAAGAAGCCGGGTCTCCTATTTTCAGGCTCAACTGTAACTGATCAATCAAGGGGATGAGCCGATTGGAGATATAAGTGATATTTCCGTTATCATCGAAAGTAATCAACCGTCCGCCGATGTCGAGCGCATAAGTGTCAATGGCCTCGCCGTTAAAGAACACTCCGGCATTGGTGGTTCCTCCCCCGATGTCAAAGTTAATGACCCGGCCGCTAAAATTTTTGGAAAAATCCGCTGCTCCGGCACCAAAACCCGCCAATACGGATTCCAGATCGGGACCGGCGGCTGTTACCACAAAATCTCCGGCTAATCCTGCTAGGCTGTCTAGCACCTGGTCGGCATTTTCTTTTCTTGAAGTTTCCCCGGTGATGATCACGGCCCCGGTTTGAATGTCACTCGGTTTAAAGCCGCTTTTTTGATATTCTGAAAGTACAATATTCTTGAGCGCTGAAAAATTAATATGGTCACGATCGAGCAAAGGTGTGAAATAAACGGGACTTTGATAAAGAATTTCTTTGCGGACGATTTTTAATTCGGGAATTGTGGCGATACCTGCTTGGCTGGCCAGCGTTAATTTACTGAAAATGGCTTGCGTAGAGGTAGTACCGATATCAATACCGACACTCAATAATTCCTGATTCATTGGATAAGCTCCAAAACATAATATGTATGTTATGTATATGTAATATTTGTTATTTATAATATAACATATTAATATCTCGATCTCAACAAAAATTAAAATAGAATAGGATATATCATAAATAAGTAACATGTTTATAACACATCCAAATGAATGAAACAAATATTTGACTTTCCAACGACCATTCGCTTAAATTTGGCTTCTGACCGTTTTGGACGACCACCTAAAGGAAGTTCCATCGGCGATTGATGGCTCATTGATTCTAAAATCACATATGGAAGCAGGATTTCCGGTAAATCTATTGAATTCGTATTGGACAGATGTTGCACAGAAATGGGATGAGGAATGGTTATGCTTCAAAAACTCATTTTGCAGGCAGTCGATTTTAAAAAGATGAATTGTGCCTTTATCATTACGAATTTACGAAACGGTGAATCCGCTTCCTATAATCAGGAGGAAAGGGTGCCATCTGCCAGTCTGATTAAATTACCGGTTATGGCGGAGACGGTTCGGCAAGTCAAGGAAGGGAGACTTCATCTGCAGGATCGGGTTACCGTAAAGGCGGAGGACAAAGTACCTTTTAGTATTCTGACAATGCTGGAAACGGAAAATAATTATTCCTTACAGGATCTGCTCACTCTGATGATCGTGCAGAGTGATAATACGGCAGCCAATATCTTGATTCAGAGGGTGGGCATGGCTAAAATCAATGACTTTTGCATTGATCTTAAGATGCGAAACACCCTACTGGAGCGCCAGATGATGGATTTGAACGCCCGTAGGGCGGGACGTGAAAATAGGACGACCGCATCGGATATGGCGCGCTTCCTGGAACGATTGTATCAAGGGGAGCTTATTGATAAGGCATCCAGTACTTATATGATAGAGATTATGAAGAAACAATTGGAAAACAGTATGATGAGGCTGTATATCCCCGATGAAACAGTTATTGCCCATAAAAGCGGGGAACTGGACGGGATAGCTCATGAAGCCGGAATCGTTTATCATGAAAAGGGTGATTTTCTTTTTGTAGTCTTGGTTTGGAATGCCGTCACCAATAATGAGGCCCGGCAAACTATCGGTCAAATTTCAAAAATCGCCTATGATTATTTTTCCAGGTAAAACCAGGGCTTTTATCAGGCACTCATCAGTAAAAACGCATTGTTTCTTAAATCATCGATCATTCCAATGGAGAAATCGGCAAGAATCAATCAAGTCTATTTAAAATGGGGGAATTGTAATGAAAATAGTCGATATAAAAATGGGACGTCTGGCCATTCCGTTGAAAAAGCCTTTTAAAACGGCTCTTCGCAGTGTCGATGCGATTGATGATATCCTGGTAAAGGTCATCACCGACTGTGGGAAAGTGGGGTATGGGGAAGCGCCTCCCACCGCTGTGATAACCGGGGACACCACCGGTTCGATTTCCTATGCCGTCGAAAATGTTATCGCCAAACAACTAATCGGTATGGAGATCGAAAATACCGAAGCCATTATGGAGCGGCTGGATAGCTGCATGGTCAAAAATACCAGTGCCAAGGCAGCGGTCGATATCGCGGTTTATGATTTACTCGGGCAACTTTATGGGGCTCCGCTTTTTCGGTTGTGGGGCGGGTATCGTAATGAGCTCCGGACCGATATTACCATCAGTGTCAATGAACCGGAACAAATGATGAAGGATAGCCTTGAAGCCGCCGCTCTTGGTTATGATACATTGAAAATAAAGGTCGGCAAGGATTCAACCAAGGATATTGAACGGATCAAAGCCATCCGGAAGGCTGTTGGTTATGGAGTCGCTTTACGGATCGATGCCAATCAGGGCTGGAAACCCAAAGAAGCGGTCCGGGCGTTGCATAAAATGGAGGATGAAGGGCTGGATATCGAATTGGTGGAACAACCGGTCGCCGCTCATGATGTGGAAGGCCTTAAACATGTAACCGACAATGTTGCTATACCGGTAATGGCTGATGAAAGCATGTTTTCGCCGCTGGATGCTTTAAAGATCATGCAGATGAGAGCAGCTGACCTCGTTAATATCAAGCTTATGAAAACCGGGGGAATTCATAACGCTTTAAAAATCTGCGCCATGGCTGAAGTCAATGGCATCGAATGCATGATGGGCTGTATGCTGGAGGGAAAGATTAGCGTGACCGCCGCTGCACATCTGGCTGCGGCCAAGCGGGTGATTACCAAAATCGATTTGGACGGTCCTTCCTTGTGCAGTGCAGATCCTATCATAGGCGGAGCGTTATTTGACGAATATCAAATCAGAATCGGAGAAGAACCGGGCTTCGGATTTCAGCAAATCCGGGGATGCTTTGAAGAATGAAAGACGAGCTCTATCAATATAATGGTTCTAGATTAACCAATTCGTAATATTGAAATTGGAAGGGAAATCTTGAATTAAAATCGAAAGCATCCTGGAAAATGTTATTTTTGCAGCTAAGGGATGACTGGAATTGATATTTGACTCGTTTGGCATCACGATTTTATACATTGGAATCATTTTGCTTTTTGCGATCCACAAATTTGTCTCGCCGGTGGCTCGATATAAACAAGTCCTTCTGTTACTTGCCAATATCTTGGTATTATCCTACTTGATTCCATTATTCACTATTTTGACAACGGCAGTTGTGGCCTCGTTGTGCTATGCTGCTGCCTTTTATTTTCAAAGAAATGATTTTAATTCTTCAAAACAGAAGCGGGCTTGGCTAGGGCTTTTATGTTGCCTATTGATATTAGTGTTTTGGTGGGTTTTGCTAAAATATAATGGGCCTAAAGATTACCTACGCTCATCGCATCTTTTGGGAACTGGCGATATCAACCGTTTTATCAGCGCGATAGGTCTGTCTTATATGTTCTTCAAGTTAATTCATGTTTTGGTGGATACGTATCGGGGACGTTTGAAGAATTTAGACCCGGTTACTTTCTTAAACTATCTGTTCTTTTTCCCAACTTATATTTCCGGACCGATCGACCGGTATCAAAATTTTTGCCGGTGGATCGGAGGGGGATCTCGCAGAAATCAGGGCCTGCTTTTTAGGGCGGCTTTTTTTCGGATTTTTGAAGGCGTGGTTAAGAAATTTATTTTTGTGCCGCTGCTGATTGGTTATGCCAAAGATTTCGGCCAGGTCCATCTTAGCAATCTTTTCTTGGTCAATATGGCTATCAGTTTGATAGCCTATTCCTTTTATTTATTTTTTGATTTTTCCGGTTACAGTGATCTCGCCATTGGAGTGGCGATGTTACTTGGTTTTAAAGTTCCTGAGAATTTTAAGTCGCCGTATCTTTCCAGAAATATCGCGGAGTTTTGGAAACGCTGGCATATCAGTTTGTCCTCGGTTTTACGTGAATATATTTTTCTTCCCCTGGTGCGCGGAATTTCCAAGCATTTCGTGAGGGTACCCCGGCTCGTCGGTACATTGGGGGGATATTTGACGACTTTTTTAATCTGCGGATTATGGCATGGGAATACCTTGAATTTTGTATTTTGGGGCCTGTGGCATGGAATCGGATTATCCGTTCATAAACTTTGGTGTGTATGGATTACGGAAAATTCATTTTTGAAAGAACATGTCCTTCAAAAATGGCGGCTAGGAAACAGAAAATTTGCTCAAGCAGCGATTACAGTGTTCTCGGTGGGAATAACTTTTTGTTATGTATCATTAGGATGGTTGTTTTTTAATTATTCCGTTGATCAGATCCGTTCGGTGCAGGAAATCGCCAAGCTGAGAATGGTAGCTCAGCCCTATTATTTTTATGGAAAATCTTTTACGTGGGGTGTTAGGTTAAAATACAGCCCCCTTTCAATTAAAGATAAGATTGATGTGGATCTCCGAACCAAAGGAGAAGGTTGGGTTCATTATGCCCAAAATATCACCACCAGAGATAAAGTATTGAATATTTATGGGATCAAAAATAAGGCTGTGGTAAACTCTGAAATATCCTATAATAACTTGGCACCGGGTCAGTATGAACTGCGCCTTCATTATCGAAAAGGCGGCAAGCTGAAAGCTTGCCGGATTATTATTCCGGTAACGATTCCCGATTATAGCAAGCATGCTAATTTAAACGCGGATGATTTGGAAGCCAAGGCTTGCCGCATTGCCGATGCAGGCTGGGGTATAAAACTAAAATATCATCCACCATCCCGTGGTACCAAAGTGGATATTGAATACCGCCCTTTAGGAAGCAAACTGTGGGTGCGGTACCAGCATCAACAACCGGGACGTTATCAGATTACCCATATTGTGAAGG
>DNPQ01000170.1 GCA_003501335.1 Bacillota bacterium | reverse complement strand
TAACCCATCATGACATAATCGGCAATCCAAATAGGGATTTTTTCCCCATTCACCGGATTAACAGCATAAGCGCCTGTAAAAACTCCGGTTTTTTCTTTGGTCGTCGCTAACCTTTCAATTTCGGATTGACGGGCAGCCTGGGCTACATAGTCTTCAACTGCTAACCGGTATTCCGGGGTGGTTATTTGTTGTACCAGTGGATGTTCCGGAGCAAGCACCATGAAAGTGACACCCCATAAAGTATCCGGCCTGGTTGTAAAAATCTTAATTTCCTGACCGGACTCGGTATGAAAATTCACTTCAGCCCCTTCACTGCGGCCAATCCAATTTTGCTGCATCGAAATAACTCTTTCAGGCCAATCGATTTGCGTAAAATCCAATAATTCTTCCGCATAATCGGTAATCTTAAAAAACCATTGACTCAATTCCTTTTTAATTACCGGGGTTTGGCAACGTTCACAATGCCGATCTTCACCCCAAACTTGCTCTCTGGCTAGAGTCGTATTGCAAGCAGGACAAAAATCAACGGGCGCAAAGCGCTTATAGGCAATTCCCTTTTCAAAGAATTTTAAGAAAAACCATTGAGTCCATCGATAATAGTCCGGTAAACAAGAAATAATTTCCCGCCGCCAATCGAAAATTGCTCCCATATTTTTCATTTGTTGACGCATTTTTTCGATGTTCCCCATAGTCCACTTATGGGGATGAATCTTTCTTTTAATGGCTGCATTTTCGGCTGGTAATCCAAAAGCGTCAAATCCCATCGGAAATAATACATTATAACCATTCATACGTTTAAATCGAGCATGTGCATCGGACGGTGTAATAGCATACCAATGACCAATATGCAAATCACCGCTGGGATAGGGCAACATGGTTAAAGCATAATATTTTGGTTTTTCATTGTTAATTTTTGACTGGTACAAACCATCGTCTTCCCACTTTTTTTGCCAATTAGGTTCAATTTCCAAATGATTATATTTTTCCACTTTACCCACAAACAAAGCCCCCTAAAAAATAAAATAGCCCGGCAAAATACCCGAGGCAATGTACTAATGAATTACACATCCATTTAATTATAAATTGAGTACTTCAGCATCATGCCATAAATTTTCCAAACTATAGAAATCGCGATCTGTTTCTTGCATCACATGAACCACTACATTACCAAAATCCAATAAAATCCAATTTCCTTCATGATACCCTTCTTTTAACGGTACCTGCAATCCGTTTTCAATCATTTTATCAATAATGTTATCAGCAATCGAGCGAACTTGAATGGTGGTTTTTCCGGAACAAATCAAAAAATAATCGGTAATGTTGGATATTCCCCCTAAATCAAGGATCACCGGATTAATAGCTTTTTTTTCGTCAATAGCTTGTTTAGCAAGCGCTAATATGCGTTCCATTCAATCTTCCATAATCCCTTTCATGAGAAGTTCATTTCTACCCGCTATTCCTAATGGATGGATTAAATAATTCTTTTGGACTAAAAAATCCAGCGTCCGGTTATAAACTTTTAATAAAAGAAGTTCCGGAGAAATTTCGAAAGCTGCCTTCCGTAAAATAACAGCTTCTGGAAATGTCCGACCCGGCTCAATAAAATCTGAAATATAAATTAACTTGGTTAAATTAGATACCTTCGGAGCACCAGTAATATGAAAAGTAATTGCTTCTAGAACTTCCGGTTGATGAATCCCAAGTTCATTTTGAGCGATGGCCGCAGCCACCGAACCATGCAACAAAATAGGTTCGTTCTGTTCAATATCGTTTATAACTATACCAAAATTAATTGCCAGTTTCAAGAGCAAATCTTCTGCGTATTCCCTGCAAAGGTCATGTAATAATGCCGCCTGAGTCACTAATTTCGTTTCCACCCCAAACCTGGCAGCTAACATTATGGCAGTTTCTTCAACCCGAATACAATGAGCCAACCTTTTTTCGGAAACATGTTTACTTAACGTATCAATAATTTGAACCCGATCCATTTAAATGACACTCCAAGTCGATTCGATCAAAAATGATTGAATTCATTCCCTTCAAACCTATTTGAATTTGACATCATTTTTGATTTTTATGATTGATAAAATTACAAAACTCATCCATCACTTTATCTTCATCGCCACTATTATAAGCTACAATATTTCTCAAATGAATAAAAGAATCAAGATCCACTTTTTCGAATTGGACTCCAATTCCTTGTTCATTTATCCTAACAATAATCCCGCTAAGCTTGATTCCTAAATCGGAAGATTCACCAGCAAGATGAACTGTTATCTGAATCATATCTCGAAGCTTAAAATGGCCGTCCGTTTGAATGAACATGCCTTTAAGACTCAGATTATCAATCTTTCCTTGATAAGTTTGATCTTGATGCAAAATTGTGGCGTCAATTTGAAAAGGTACTCGAATCAACTCTCTTTTTTCCATCAATTATCCCTCGATTTTTCCCGTCTTAAGATTTAGCGGTAATTTACAAATTGTAACTCCACTTGGTAATCTTTACTTTTTAGAAGTTGAATTACTACTTGTAAATCATCTCTGCTTTTCCCGGAAACCCGGACTAAATCATTGTTAATTTGGACCTGAACTTTTAAGTTTAATGTTTTAATATCTTTTACGATCTGCTTTGCTTGTTCCATCGCAATACCTTGTTTTAACTTAACGACTTGCCGTTTTGTGCTGCCTGAGGAGCCCTCCACCTTTCCATAATCAAGATTTTTAATAGAAACTCCCCGCTTAATCAACTTAGTTTGTAAAATATCAATAACACTTCGTAATTTAAATTCATCACTTGTGAGAATCTTAATCTCACCGTTTTCAAAAATAACCTCAGTTGTACAGCCTTTAAAATCATATCGCTGTTCAATCTCTTTTGTTGTCTGGTTTACTGCATTATCAACCTCTTGTAGATTTACCTTAGAGACCACATCAAAACTTGCTTCGGATGCCATGATCTCTCTCCTTTCGATTCCAATAAAATATCTTATTCGCTTTTTTCTTAATTTTCCCTTTAATTTGACTCAAATTATCAGTGAAAATCAGTATATTGAATCCCAATTTTATTCAAAAAGTAAAATTTCTTCGTTTCCCCTTTACGTTGAATTAGCGTAAAAAAAAGGCGCTTGTGCAGCACCTTTCTCACATTCTTTGTTGTCGGGGTTTTGCTTCATTAACGATAATTTCTCGTCCGCCCATATCTTTACCGTTCATAGAATTGATAATTCTATCAATATCATCATTATCAACTTCAATAAATCCAAACCCTTTTGAACGGCCACTCTCCCGATCCGTAATAATTCGACTGGACTTTACCTCGGCTTGAGATGCAAATAAAGCTGCTAAATCCTCTTTCGTAGCCGACCAAGGCAAATTCCCGACATAAAGTGTTTTCGTCACCATTTTCACCTCTCTCTGCTAAGTTTATTTTGCGTCAAAATAATTGGACTATACGGTCTTTTAATGGAGAGTGTAAATCATCATTGATAGCAAAGTGAGGAGATGTTCATCAGAAAATTTTTGAGGATGAAATTAGATAGGTCTCTTGAGACATTAAAATAATTATACTTTAAGTTGATTACGGTACAATTGTCTCTGGTCTATATATTCCGATACCACATCAGGAACCAAATATCGTATGGATCGACCTAATTTTAATTCATTCCGTAACCAAGTTGCCGAAATGTCAATCAAAGGAGCTTTCAATATGTGGATACGCTGGCGATAAGATTTTAAAAAATCAGGCCAATCTTGGTCATATTGCAATATTGGAAAGCCCGGTCTAAGAGCGGCAATGAGTTGCGTTTCGTCCAATATTTGCCGATAATTCTTCCAAGTATTAAGCCCAAGTAAGGAATCAAATCCCAGAATAAAAAAACAATCTTCGCCTGGGCATTGACTTTTTAGCTCCCGAATCGTATCAATGGAATACGAAGGCCCTACCCGCTCAATTTCCACTTTCGATACTTGGAATTGTGAATGATTTTGGATGGCCATTTCCACCATCTTTAAACGTTCATTCACGGGAAGAGTCACTTCGCCAATTTTATGGGGCGGAATAGAAGCTGGTACAAAAATAACTTTCGATAAATTAAATGCTTCCCTAGATTTCTCAGCCAAAAAAAGATGCCCTACATGAATCGGATCAAATGTGCCACCCAAAATTCCAAAACCAGCCATGCCATTTCTCCTGTAAACCCTATCGGTTGTCAACTTTCAATGTCCGAGGTCGATAGCTACTTTCTAATCTGCCCGTTTCCATAAACAATATATTTAGTTGTCGTCAAAGCTTCCAGACCCATCGGTCCCCGCGTATGAAGCTTTTGAGTGCTAATTCCAATTTCAGCGCCAAATCCAAATTCAAAACCATCTGTAAAACGAGTGGAAGCATTGACATAAACGACAGCGGCGTCGATTTCCGCTAAGAAGCGCCGAGCCTTCTGGTAATTGTTAGTGACAATACTTTCGGAATGTTTCGTGCCATAATGATTAATATGTTCGATGGCTTCATCAAGGTTTTTAACAACTTTCACCGCCAAAATTAAATCCAAATACTCCGTTTCCCAATCGGTTTCAGATGCAGATTTAGCAGAAATCAATCGATTCGTTATGGGACAACCCCGGAGCTCAACACCAGCCTTTTGATAATCAACTGC